>JABLXG010000024.1 GCA_013178165.1 Anaerolineae bacterium | reverse complement strand
CCACCCGTGGATCGGGCAGGTCCCGAAAACTGATGAGTAAGCTGATCGGGTTTTCGTCTGACATAGTGCCTCCTGGTTAGAGGCATCCTATTATTCCCTATCAGCACTTTTGATGCGATTGCCCTGACACCCCCCGCTAAATGTTTGTAAGGGGCTGCGAAGGTGATGTATGATTGAACTGGCAGTCCCTGCTACCACAACAGGATATAAAGCCCGGCACCACGGCGGTCTGTGGTATACTGCACCAGGTAAGGGTGCCCGACACCCGCGCAGCCTCCTTGAGGAAGATCCGATGGCGATGCAGAATCCGGAAGACGACCTGGACAGAATCACGGTACTGATTGTTGACGACCACCCCCTTTTCCGTGAAGGGCTGTCCAAAGTATTTTCGCTGGAAGATGATATTGAGGTTATTGGCGAAAAAGCAGACGGCGAAAAGGCGCTCCAGTTGGTGCGCCAGCTGAAGCCTAACGTGCTGGTCATTGACATCAACATCCCTTCTATGAATGGTCTGCAGGTCACCCGCCAGCTCAAGGCCGAGCGGATCAATTGCGCCGTCATCATGCTGACCGCGTACCACGATCAGGAGCAGGTGCTCCACGCGATGCGTGCCGGGGCGTCAGCTTACTACTCAAAAGATGTGGAGCCTGCCCGCCTGGTGGAAGTTGTCCGGCAGGTCGTCCAGGGATTCTACGTCATCGGCGACCAGCTCTTCGATGAACCCAACCTGCGCGCCTGGCTGGACGCCGGCGTTGAAGCCGCGACCGGCCCGTACATAGTTGACCCCGGCGAGCATTTTGTGCCGCTCAGCCCGCGCGAAATGGAGATTCTGCAGTTTGTCACGCGGGGCATGAGCAACAAGCAGATCGCGCTGGCGCTGGGTATCAGCCATCAGACGGTCAAGAACCACATGACCGCCATCCTCAAGAAGCTGGACGTTGAAGATCGTACTCAGGCAGCAGTGTATGCGCTGCGCCGCGGCTGGGTGCGTATGCAGGACACCTTGTCCGAAACTGACGATTGAGCGAGTCTGCTCTGCAGGCGCTGTGGGCGGAAGAGGGCCATGTCTGAACTGACTTCTGAATCTCCCCGTGAACAACTGCTGTCAACGCTGCATGATGAATTCAACCGCATCAACAACCAGCTCAAAGAGCTGGACGCGCTCATTCAGCAAACACACAACGAAGTCGAGCGTTTGCAGCAAAAGAATGCCATGGTCACCAACCGGCTGCACCAGATCGAAGCCAATTTCGATAGCGTGCCGCGCCCGGATATCCGCGTCGCCTACACCGAAGCGATCGATACACGCAGTCGTCTGTTGACCATGCGGGGCAACCTGGAAAAGCTGCAGAGCGACCAGAACCAGTACCGCCAGATGGCGGACATCGTCTCCAGGGTACTGGCGGAAGTCGAAGGTCTGGCCCCTTCAGCCTTTCAGAGCAACACCGCCGCCGTTGAAATGTCACCGGCTGCGGTGAACATCATCCGCATCATTGAGGCGCAGGAAAACGAGCGCAAGCGTCTGGCCCGACAAATGCACGATGGCCCGGCACAATCCCTGACCAATTTCATCCTGCAGGCCGAAATCTGCCAGCGCCTTTTTGACCGCGATCCTGACCGGGCGGCGGAAGAATTGAATAACCTCAAGGCAGTCGCCAGCAGTACCTTTCAGAAGGTCCGCGAGTTTATCTTCGATCTGCGCCCGATGATGCTGGATGACCTGGGCCTGATCCCGACCCTCCGCCGCTATGTCGACAACTACAACGAAAAGAGCGGCATCCGCACCACCTTGCATATTCTGGGCGATGAACGCCGCCTAGAGCAACACCGCGAAGTCATCCTGTTCCGCTCCATCCAGGAGCTTTTGTCCAATGCCCGCGAGCATTCCCATGCCACCCAGGTGACTATCACGCTGGATATGGGCATGGACTTTGTTTCCGCCATCGTCGAGGATAACGGCCAGGGCTTCAACCCGGATACCGTCCTGAGCGGCGAAGACACTACTGTGCCAGAAAGCAAGGCAGCCAGCCTGAAGACCCTGCGGGAGCGGGTAGAGTTGATCGGGGGGGCCATGCGCCTTGAAAGCGAAGAAGGCCGCGGCAGCAAGATCACCGTCCGCATTCCCGCCGGTAATCCGGTGCTCCCGGCCTCATAATCTGGGTTGGTTGGCCACACCGGGAATCCACTCCATTACGTGTTCGAAAACAGGGCTGATTGCCGGCATTGCCGGGGATCAGTAGGACTATCAGCCCGTTTGACATTTACTTCTGAACGAATACACTAAGTGCAGTACCTATCAGGAGTGGAGGGTCCTATGCGCGGACGTGGCCGCTTATTACTTCTGTTAGTTCTGATCATCCTCCTGGGCGTGGTCGCCGTCGTGCTGTTGCTCCCTCGCTTTTCCGGGGTTCCTACCACGCCGAGCGCAGGCGAGGCTGAGCGCCAGGTAGAAGTTATCCCGACAGCCACGCCAATCCCCTTCGTCGAAATTGTCATTGCCGTCCAGGAACTCCCGCGCGGTATCCGTATCCCGGCAGAAAACGCTGTGGAACTCCGGCGCTGGCCGGCGGAAGCCGCCCCGTTCAACGCCCTGCAGAGTCTGGATGACGTGATCGGCAAGATCGCCCGCACCGATATTCCACGCGAATCGCCTGTGCTCTCGACCATGCTGGTGGATAACCTGCGCGAACTGGCGGAGCGTGGCCGGGTGGGGTCTGACGCCGCCGCCATCATGCCGCCGGGTCTGGTCGCCGTCTCCGTCCCGATGGACCGCCTGACCGGCGTGGCCTATGCCATCCGCGAAGGCGATTATGTGGACGTCATTCTGTCAATGCTGTTCGTGGATGTCGACGAAGAGTTCCAGTCGTTGTTCCCCAACAACAACTTCCTGGTAACCTTCGATGAAGCGGGCAATATCGCTATCGGGCAGGGCGTGCCTGGCCGCCTTGATGTCGGCATCGGCGGTGCGCCGGTTATTGTCAGCCCGTCCGAACAGCAGCGTCCGCGCCTGGTCACCCAGCGCACGATCCAGAGCGCCTGGGTGCTACGTGTCGGGGACTTCCCCATCGAAGGCAACTACATCGGCGCTACCCCCACCCCGCTGCCCACCCCGACCGCCGTGCCGGCGGAAGGCGCTGAAGCGCAGGCCGCTGAACGTCCGCCTTCAGTCCCCACCCCCAAGCCGCCGCCGGATATCATCACCCTGGCCGTTTCGCCACAGGATGCCGTTGTGCTGGTGTGGGCGATCGATTCCCGTATCCCGATCACCCTGGCTCTCCGGTCGGCAACCGATATCTCCCAGGTGCCCACCCAGGCGGTTTCGCTGGAGTACATCATGAGCAACTACAACATCAGCGCGCCTAACCGCCTGCCCTACGCCCTGGAGCCGGCCCTGCGCAGCATCCGCCAGCTGATCGCTTTCCAGGAAATCCGTCTGCGGGAGGATACCACCACAACCACATCGACAACCGAGTAACAACCATGGCCTGAGCAGTTCGTAACCGGACGGGATGTACAGGATATAAGCTATGACTGGCAGTGGCCCTGAAGCGAAAATCCGCGTGCTCATCGTGGACGATAACGCTGAGACCCGCGAGCAAATCAAGAAGCTGTTGATGTTCGAGCCGGACATCGAGGTGGTTGGCACCGCCGGCACAGGGCTTGAGGCGCTGGAACTGGCCCAGGAAACTCAGCCCAACATCATCCTGATGGACATCAACATGCCCGATATGGACGGTATCTCAGCCACAGAGAAGATCGCCACAGCGGTGCCTACCGCCGCTGTGGTGATGCTCTCCGTCCAAAGCGAGTCGGACTACCTTCGTAAGGCCATGCTGGCCGGAGCCCAGTACTTCCTGACCAAGCCCGTTTCGGGAGATGAGCTTTACAGCACACTGCGCAGTGTCTACCAGCGCAAGAAGACGATGATTGCCACGCTGCCGGTCATGCCCGCCGTAGGGGGTGAACGCGTCGCTACGGCGGGCAAGGGCCTGCGGGTTGGCGATAAGCGTCTTGGCTATATCGTGGTCGTCTACAGCCCCAAAGGCGGCGCCGGTTGCACGATGATCGCCACCAATCTGGCGGCAGGGTTGATGCGGGAAGACACCAAGGTTCTGATCGTGGACGCCAAAGCACATTTTGGCGATGTCGGCGTCTTCCTGAATCTGAAATCCCCCACGACTATCGCTGATCTGTGCGACAGCGTGGAGGATATGGATATGGAACTGGTCGAGCATGTGCTGGTCACCCATGACAGCGGTCTGCGCGTACTGCTTGCTCCGGAACCTGACCCGGGTGCGCTGGCGCATCCCCCCCAGGGAGAAGCCGTCAGGCAGGTCATCGCCAAGATCGCTGATTCCTACGACTTTATCATTGTCGACACCGGTTCCGCAGTCGACGAGATCAATGCCGAACTGTTTGACCTGGCGGCTCGCATCCTGCTCGTCTGCCCCCCTACCCTGACCGGTGTTCGCAGCGTACGCGCTATCCTGCGCCTGTTTGATGAACTCAACTTCCCGCCGGAAAAACTGCTGCTGGTAGTCAACCAGGTGCAGCGGGATCGTGGGCGTAGCAGCCGCGTTACCATCGACACTGAACTGATCGAGAAAAACCTGAAGATGAAAGCCCTGGCGGAAATCCCCCAGGAGGAACGGATTGTCTTGCACGCCATCAACCGCGGCGTCCCGGTGATTGCTATCAGCAAGGAGCGCGATCGCTCGCCAATCAAGGAGTTGCTGGAACTGGCCGAAGCGGTGCGCCTGAATCTGCTTGGCAAGAACGAAGTCGAACAGGATACAGTGCAAGCTAAGCAGTCAAGCGGCTTCAGCCTCTTTCGCCGTCATTAACGCCAAAGTCAACCCGGTACAATTTGGGTAGTTAGGCACAATGGGAGGGCAAGGTGTCTCTGTTACGTCGAATTGAAAAGAGTAGTCAGAGTGGCGGAACCGGCGGCAAAGGCGCCGGAAGTGAGGGCGGAGGAACCACAGACGAACAGTCGCGGCTGGCTGCTCAACTCCGCGTCCGCCAGCGCCCGGCCCCAACCGGTGCTGCGGCGGTCCGCGAGAGTTACATGGACATCAAGACCAGGGTCCAAAACAAGCTGCTCGCGGAACTCGACCCGTCCATGGACATGACTCGCCAGGGGGAAATCCACGCCACCATGGAGGAATTGTTCCAGACCATCCTGGCGGAGGAAAATATCGTTCTCAGCCGGGCTGAACGCCAGCGGCTCTTTGACCAGATCAAAGCCGAAATCCTGGGGCTTGGGCCACTGGAGCCATTGCTGGCAGACGAGACCATCACCGAGATCATGGTCAACGGCCCCAAGAACATCTACATCGAACGCGAAGGCAAGATCTACCACACCAACGCGACCTTTGAGAGCGAAGAGCATGTCCTGCGCATCCTGGAACGGATTGTCGCGCCGCTTGGCCGTCGTATTGATGAAAGCCAGCCGTACGTTGACGCCCGTCTGATGGATGGCTCCCGCGTCAACGCCGTGATCCGTCCCATCTCGCTCATCGGCCCGACCATCACCATCCGAAAGTTTGCCAAGCAGCCGCTGACGGTTGATGACCTGATCCGCTTTGGGACGGTCACCCAGCAGATTATCGACTTCCTGCGTGCCTGTGTCATCGCTCGTCTGAACATCATCGTCAGCGGGGGTACTGGCTCCGGCAAGACCACCCTGCTCAATGTGCTCTCCGGCTTCATTCCCAACGACGAACGGATCATCACGATAGAGAATGCCGCTGAACTACAGTTGCGCCAGGACCACGTCGTCACGCTGGAAAGCCGCCCGCCCAATATCGAAGGCAAGGGCGAGATCACCATCCGGGACCTGGTGGTGAATAGCCTGCGTATGCGGCCTGACCGGATCATCGTCGGGGAGTGCCGTTCTGGCGAAGCCCTGGACATGCTGCAGGCCATGAACACCGGCCATGACGGTTCGCTGACTACCCTGCACTCCAATAGCCCGCGTGATACGCTGGCCCGTCTGGAGGTGATGTGCCTGATGGCTGGCATGGATTTGCCGGTGCGCGCTATCCGCGAGCAGATCGCCTCTGCGGTCAACCTGATCTGCCATGAGGAACGCGTGCGCGACGGTAGCCGCAAGATCGTCAAGATCACCGAAATCCAGGGGATGGAAGGCGACGTGATCGTGATGTCGGACATCTTTGAGTTTGAGCAGACCGGCATCGAAGCTGGCAAGATCATCGGTCGTATTCGCCCGACCGGTCTGCGCCCGAAGTTCATCGACCGCATCGAAGCCGTCGGGATTCACCTGCCGCCTTCGGTGTTTGGCGTCGGCCAGCGTTACTAGGAGCCAGGCCTGTCTCGCCAGGGCACTCCAGAACCTGCCCAGGCCTGTGCTATAATGAGTCAAACTGACATCGTGGCCTGTTGGGTAGTGGCCTGCCAGCAAACAGGTGACTAGGAAAGCAAAGCCATGTTTGACAATCCTTTGCTCATTGCGGCCATTGCCGGTGGACTGGCAATCGTCATCCTGATCGCAGCGGTTTTCAGCATCCGCGCCCAGCGCCAGGCTGAGCTTGACGCGCGCATGAAGCGCTTCACCGAAGGTCTGGAAGAAACTGCGGCTGCTGCGGAAGCTAAACCGGCCGTTGAAGAACCCAGCCAGCTCACCCGCGCCATCGACCGCCTGCTGACTCAGCGTGAGTTTGGCAAGAACTGGCGAATCGCCCTTTCCAAGGCGGATCTCAAGATCACGGTCGCCGAGTACCTGGCCATCCACATTATCTCCACCATCGCCTTCTTTGCTGTAGCGACCCTGTTGTGGGGGCTGGTGCTTGGGATTGTCGGCGGTGTGGTTGGCTTCTTCGCTCCGCGCATTTACGTTGCCCGCAAGCAACGCTCACGCCTGATCCGCTTTGAGGAACAACTGCCAGATACCATCGGCCTGTGGGTAAACGGTCTGCGTTCCGGCTACAGCGTCCTCCAGGCCATGGAAGCCATTGCCAAGGAATCGCCAGAGCCAACCGCGACCGAATTCCGGCGTGTGGTACAGGAAGTCCAGCTGGGCATCTCGATGGAGGATGCGCTGGATCACATGCTCAAGCGGTTGGACAGCGAAGACCTTGACCTGATTGTCACGGCGGTCAATATTCAGCGTGAAGTAGGTGGCAACCTGGCGGAAATCCTGGATGTCATCGGTCACACCATCCGCGAGCGCATCAAGCTCAAAGGCGAGATTCGCGTCCTGACGTCCCAGGGGCGCTATACGGGCTGGTTCATCAGCGGCCTGCCGATCGTACTGTCGCTCTTCCTGATGGTGATCAATCCGAATTACATGGGTGGTCTCTTTGAGAACCGGATGTGCGGTTGGCCGCTGATCGGCATTGGTCTCGGCCTGATCGGGATGGGCACCGCCGCCATCCAGCGCATTGTGGACATTCAGTACTGAGTATGCTTGCACACAGGCAAGGGGCCCCTCCAGGCTCCTTGCCCCGCCATTCCGTAGCGGTTTCGTGGAAAACCTGTGAGCAACAGCGGGACACAGACAGGGGAGCAAGGCTTATGGAGCAGCTAATTGGCATCGGGGCGCTGATCCTGCTGGGCCTGTTCATCGTCGGCGGTCTGATCTACTACGGCATGCGCGAAGATGATTCCGATCCGTTGCAGGATCGGCTGGCTGAAATCGGCGATCGCACGTTGCCACAATCCCTGGAGGAAATTGAGCTTTCGCTGCCTTTTCAGGATCGCATCCTGCGGCCCGTATTCCGGAAACTTGCAGACCTCATCGTACGGTTCACGCCAGACCGCCAGATCAACGACGCGCGGCGCCAGCTAGAGCTTGCCGGTTACCCCAACAATCTGGATGCCGCTTCCTACCTGGGCCTGCGCCTGGTAGCGACCATTCTCTTTACGGCACTTGCGGTCGTGGTCTTTGTCATTGCCGCGCCACAGCCTAACCAGCTGCTGTATGTGATCGGTGGCGCACTGGTTGGGTACTTCCTGCCTGCGCTCTGGCTCAAAGGCCAGATCAGCCGCCGCCAGGAGATGATCACCAGAAAACTCCCGGACGCCCTGGACCTCCTGACCATCTGTGTGGAAGCCGGCCTGGGCTTTGACTCGGCAATGGCGAAGGTTTACGAAAAGTGGGATGACCCGCTGGCAAGAGCCTTCGGGCGCGTGCTGCAGGAAATTGGCCTGGGTAAGCTCCGGCGCGAAGCCCTGCGCGACATGGCTAACAGTATGGATGTCCCCGACGTGACCAGTTTTGTAGCCGCCATTGTCCAGGCTGAGCAACTGGGTGTGAGCATGGCCCGCATTCTGCGTGTGCAATCCGACCAGATGCGTGTCAAGCGCCGCCAGCGCGCTCAGGAAAAGGCGCAGCAGGCGCCGGTGAAGATGATGTTCCCGCTGGTTCTGTTGATCTTCCCTTCGATCTGGATCGTCCTGCTTGGGCCATCGCTGATTATCCTGCTGGAAACCAATATCCCGTTCTAGCTCTCCATAGACTGGACTGCGCTGTGCAACAGCCTGGTGCAGCACAGACCCACCAGGGAGTATCCGCCTTCACCAACGGGTGGATGCTCCTCAAACAGCATATCCTCCTTCCGGCGCTCGACCTGGTCTTCCCGCCAGCGTGTGTGGGTTGCGGTCGGGTGGGAACCCAGATGTGCCCCGAATGCCAGGCAACCCTGACCCGCGAGCCGATTATCCAGCAGGACCCGCTGCCCCCTTTACTGGCGGTAGGCGCGCTGGGCGCTTTTGATGGAGTCGTTCAGGCGGCGGTCCACGCGCTGAAGTACGACCATATCACGGCTCTGGCAGATCTTCTGGGCGAGCTACTGGCGGAGCTTATTCGCTGGGACGGCTGGCCGCAGGCCATCATCGTGCCTGTCCCGCTTCACCCCAGCCGACTGCAACAGCGCGGCTTTAACCAGGCGGCGCTGTTGGGCCGGGCCATCGCCTGTGAACTGAACTGGCCTTACGACGAACACCTGCTCCGCCGCGTGCGGCAGACGGCCAGCCAGGTGGGCCTTGGCTACCATGACCGGCAGGTCAATGTCCGGGACGCTTTTTCAGTGGAACATCCCGATCGGGTTCAGGGAGCCAGCTTCCTGCTGGTAGATGATGTGTATACTACCGGCGCTACCCTGCATGAATGCGCAGTATGCCTGGCCGAACAGGGGGCAAGTGCTGTTCGCGCCGTCGTTGTTGGGCGAGCCGGCTTTGCCGGCGGCTGAAATCGCGCCAGATGTTCAGTGAGGTTCTTCGACGTTTCCGCGAAAGGAGCAAACCATGGAGGTCCAGATCACAGCGAGGAATGTGGAGATCAGCCCACGTCTGCGCGAGCACGTCGAGAAAAAAGTCAGCAAGTTGGATCGCTATTTGCCCAACATCATTGATGCGCGGGTTGATCTGACTGCCGAACGCCAGAAAAAAGGAGGGGAACGGGCCGTTGCCCAGCTTACCGTGCGCGACCGGCGTGGCACTATCCTGCGCGTAGAAGACAAGAGTCAGGCCGACCTGTTCGCGGCTGTTGACGTGGCGCTTGACAAGATGTACCGGCGCATCCGCACATACAAGGGCAAGCGCCGCCGCCGGAGCGGGGAACGCTTCGCAGAGCTTGAACCCGAACTGGCCGCCGCCGAGCCAGTGCCAGGCGAAACCAGCGCCGACTATGACGAGGACGAAAAAGCTGTGATCGTCCGCCACAAGGTGATCAACGTCACCCCGATGACGGAGGAGGAAGCGGTCGAACAGATGGAGTTGCTGGGCCACGATTTCTTTGTCTTCCTCAACCAGGAGACAGATGAGATCAATGTCGCCTACCTGCGGGAAGACGGTAACTATGGCATCCTGCAACCCCGGATCCCCTGAATATCCGGCGTGAGAAAAAAACGTACCGGCAGCTTCATGCCTGCCCGGCAGTAAAACCTTGACCTGAACAAACCGGGGATTGCCGGCGGCAGTCCCCGGTTTACTGCGCCACAGAGGAGACGAACTATGGCCGGGGAAATCATTGGCGCTGTCATCATGATCGGAAGGGGCGGCCACACCCCCCAGGAGATGCTTGTCGCTGCTGCCCAGCGCGCCTGCACCCTCGACCTGATCGGCGCTTTGCAGCGTCAGGGCATCGACCGCATCATCCTGGCCACGCCATGCGCAGACTGGTTGCCCGCCGGGCTGACTATCACGGTCGATCGCGATCCACCCGGCGGTTTCGTCTTTGGGCGCCGCCTGGCCGAGGTTATCCAGCGCCACGCCCTGTCCCGGGTACTCTACTTCGGGGGTGGGAGCACCCCGCTGCTCGATGGGCCTGTGCTGAGTCAGATCATAGCGATGCTGGATCGCCCGCCCGCCGCCACAGCGAACACGCCAGATCGAATCGTCCTGACCAACAACCTGCATTCCAGCGATTGGCTGGCGCTCACCGGCGCTCAAGATGCGCTGCCAATCATCCGCCGGGCCGAGCGCGACAACAGCCTGGCCTGGCTGCTCAACCACAGCGGCACTTACGATGTGCATGTTCTCGCCAGGAAACGACCGGCTGCCGGGATGGACCTGGACACGCCTGCCGATCTGGCTATCATCGCCCGGCATCCAGGCATCCAGCCCCATCTGGCAGCCGCGGTGCGCCACCCCCTGCTGGACTCCCTGCCGGTGCAGCAGATCGCCCGGATCGCCGCCACGCCGGAGAGCCACCTGACCCTGATCGGGCGTGTTTCACCGCAGGCCTGGCAGGCGCTCAACCGGGCCACCCAGTGCTGGGTCCGCGTGTTTGCGGAAGAACGGGGCATGGTTGCCAGCGGGAGACTGGCTCGTGGAGAAGTCCGCTCCTTGATCGGTGAACTGATCCGCCTGCAAGGCCCGCAGACCTTTTTCAAGACGCTGGCCAGCATGACCCAGGCAGCGATCATCGACAGCCGTCCCCTGATGGCGGCCTGTAGCCACTGGCCGGATGACGCAGACCGCTTTGCCTCCGATCTGTTCCTGGTCGATAGCATCAAAGATGGCTGGTTGCGCGATTTTACCGCCGCCGCCAGGGAAGCACCCATCCCTGTCCTGCTGGGAGGTCATGGCGTGGTCGCCGGCAGCCTGTACGCCCTGGCGGAGATCATCGAGCGAGCAGGATAAAACAAGCGCATTCAGCGTATCTGGCGCCAGCGGGCGGCCAGTTTGCGGTACTTCAACCACTCATACCAGGCCATCAACAGGCTCAACCACAGGCCATGCAGGCCATCGCGATAGCCCTGGAGCGTAAAGAAGCGCCAGCGAAACTGCCGCAGAGGCTGCAGGATGAAGTTATGTGGGCGAGGCCGCAGGCCTTCCTCAAACAGGATGCCGGCGTCTATCTCCGCGTAGCGGCGCTGTTTGGCGATGAAATGCGCCAGATCGCGGTAATTGTAATGAATCAGCGGCTGCTGTAACGTGCCGCGCGGGCCATCCAGCAGGACAACCTCATGCACCGGTCGGGCCGGGTCGTAGCGTGCTCGACCGCGGCGCAACAGGCGCGTCTGGTAATCCGGATACCAGCCTGTATGCCGGGTCAGGCGTCCAAAGATATAGTTGAATCGTGGGATGCCATAACCATCGGCCTGGCCAGTCTCAATAGTCGCCCTGATCTCGGCGGCCAGTTCCGGGGGAACACGCTCATCAACATCAACAAAGAGTACCCAGTTGCTCTCCACTGCCTCCAGCGCTGCATTGCGGTGACGGGCATAGTCGTCAAACGGGCGGCGGATCGCCCGCGCCCCGGCGTTCTCAGCCACCCGAACAACCTCGTCAGCGACGGGACTGTTGGCGTCCACGAACACCAGCACGTCATCGGCAAAGCGCACCGTTTCGATGCACGGCTGGAGATGATCCAGCTCATTGTGGCAGAGGATGATCGCCGCCAGGGTGGTCATAGTGCTGCTATTGCCCGGTACGCTTCAGCCAACGCTACACGCTGTGCTGCATCCAGCGCCCGGTCCTGCGCCAGCTGGCGTAGCCTGCGGCTCATCCCCAGCCGCACCACAGCCCGGATCGCCGCAACCTTCAGGGGGGAATAGTGCTTGCGGTACAGTTGAAAGCGGCTGCGCCACAGATTCAGGTAGCTTTGCGGTCGCACCTGAGAGGTGCTGCGCCCCTCCAGATGAATGACCTGCGCCCCGGGTACACAGAGCACCTGCCAGCCCGCCCGCTGGATGCGCATGGCCCAGTCGATTTCCTCACAGTACATAAAGAACTGCTCGTCAAACATCCCCACCTGCTGAATCACCTCACAGCGTAACATCATCGTCGCGCCCAGAACAAAATCCACCCGGAACGGCTCCCCTCGTTCGTACAGTTGGCGCGGATAGCGACCGTTTAGCCGGGTGTTATATAACCGCGGCGGCAATGGCAGCAGGTCAAAGGCTGTCTGCAGCACGCCGGGGAAGGCGAAAGCACTGTGCTGGAAGCTGCCATCGCCATAAGTCAGGCGCGCGCCAACCAGACCGTGAGTTGGCGCGGCAAACAACGCCTCATAGAGCGTGCGAATGGCGCGATCTTGCACCAGCGTGTCCGGATTCAACAGGAATACCGCCTCCGGCAGATCCGCAGTAGCCGTCTGTCCGAAGCCCAGCATCCGCAGCGCCAGATTATTCCCGGCGGCAAAACCCAGGTTTTCTGTGCTGGCAATCACCTGCACATCCGGGAAGCGTGCACGAATCGCCTCCACGGTGCCATCCGTGGAGGCGTTGTCTACCACCCAGATCTGCCCTTCCGGGCCGTTCCGCGCCAGGTCTTCCCTGGCTGTGCGCACTGCTTCCAAAGCCAGATCGCGCACGTTCCAGGTCACAATGATGATAGCGACCGTCACGCTCACTCTCCCAGGGCCACAAAATCCAGACCTGACGCCTGGGTAAATCGCCGGAAGGCGGCGAAACTTTCCGCCGTCACGCGCTCCAGACTATCCTGCTGCAGGATACCGGCCAGGGCATCCGCCCGGCTGGCATCCGCCGCGATTTGCAGAAAGACGTCGCTTAGCGGGATACGGATGTGCAACGGCACAGTGGGCGGATAAACCAGAACATTGTACGGGATGAGCGGAGACTCGCTCACCGACACCACGCGATCCGCCAGGCCTTCTAGCGCCCGTACAGCTTCGCCTGCCCCGCTGCGCAGGTAACCGGAAGGCACCACCCCGCCCTGGCAGTCACCATTGTAGAGACTGGTCACGACAGTGTCATAGTTCTCGACATCGACAATGGCTTCCAGGTCGCTCACCGGATTGATACCCGCAGCACGGAGAATCATCTCCGCTGCCAGCCAGGCGGCATCTTCGTCTGTGGCCCGGCAAACCCGTCTCCCGGCCAGACGCGCCAGATCGTCAGCGCTGACCTCATCCCCAGCGAATTCAGCCGACAGCAACATTTCCACCTGAAAACCGGCACGCCGGCTGCGCACCACCTGCAGCGCCGGGTCCGCGCATCCCGCCGCTTCCGCCGCCACCAGCGCAAAGCCGTCCAGCCAGCCAGCAACAGGTGTCGCGCTGCAGAGCTGAGCTACAATCTGGCCGTAACTATCTGCAAGCTGAATTTCCACCCGCAGACCGGTCAGTTCCGCAATCAGGGCTTCCAGGGAATCTGCCGCCGGAACCGCCTCCCGACGCGCTCCCTGCGGTACCATCAGCACAGTAAGCGGTCGTTCCTCAGAAGCAAGCGGCACCGCTGTAGGCACTTCTGGCAGCGGCGTGGATCGCGGCGTTGCTGTCGCTGTTGGGAGGGGCGTAGGCGTAGGTGTGCCACCCCCACAGGCGGCGCTCAACAGACCCACCACTGCAACGACCAGCATTCCTGCCCACAAAGATGGTGCGCGGCGTTTCATGGACTCGATCCTTCAGTGAGTACCGATACGCTGGAGGTTATGGTACAGCCAAACCCCGCACCCGGCAAACCGGCGTGGCGCTCCGAAGAGCCACCCGGCTGCCTGGCCTAACGCTGTGGCCCCGGTTGAATCTCTACCCAGCGACGATCTACATTCGACTGAACCACCGCCACATCCTCATGAATCAGCCCGATCCAGCAGGGCTGTGGGTTGCGCTGCGGCAGAATCTCGGTCAGCCGCACGCCGCCCCAGACTACAGCCTGTTTGCCAGGCGGCAGGTAGTAGTAGGTCTCCCCGCCTTCTTCCACCACCTGCAGATCTTCTGGCGAACCAATCGCCCAGCGCCAGGGGTAGCTGCTCTTGACTGTGTCGCACTCCAACCCGATCCGCCAGACGCCAGACTGGTCATACCAGCCAATACCACTGGCCCGTTGATCCTGCTGGTAGACGGTCCCTGGCGGCGGTCCGCTGGTCCGCAGACCAACCGAACCATCATTGGTTACCGTCAGACGAAACACCAGCATATCCCCCTGCAGCACCACCTCGCTCTCCGTGATGATCGATTCGACGCCCTGCGGCACCGGGATCAGTTCGCCGGGCGCATCGGCATCGGTGTAATAAGCATCGCGGTATGGCATCGTGTCATAGAATACGGTGGTGCCGGTTGGTTGCGGGTAGATTGCCCCGATCGGCGTACCGCTATCTGCGATCGTCAGGCTGCCGGTGCGCCGCACACGTTGCCCGACGGCGTCCTCCGCCTCCACAACAACGATATACTCGCCATCCGGCGGCGGTTCCTCCCCGGCGTCGATGCCCCCATCATAGTCGAATTCATGCATCCCGGCTTTGCCAAAAGTCAGTCCTTCGCTGCGCTCGGTGATGTACTGGCGCTGTCCTTCCGCATTCACCAGATACATGGTCAGGGTAGCGTCTTTCTCCACATACACGTAGATCGTCACCCGGTCGTCCAGACCATCCTGATTGGGGGTAAAACGCGCTGGCGACAGCGAGAACCCGGAAATATCCGGCAGGCGCGAATCAGCGCCCTCGATGGTCAGGGTTCCGCTGGCAGACATCTCCTCGCCGTTCTCCGCTGTCGCGGTCAACGTCCAGGTATACTGCCCATCAGGCATCAGCCGGGTCTCAATCTCACTCCGAACCATCTCCCCCGGCAGCACATAGCCATCCACAAGGCCGCCAAACAGCACGCTGTACTCGCCAGCAATACGCGCCTGGCGTTCCCGGAAGACAAAACAGTTACCCGCCGTATCCGTGAAATCGAGCGTGATGGTGGCCGGTCGGGCAAGTGTATAACGAAAAGTGGTCAGGTCTTTGTCGCCATCAGCATTCGGTGAGATGCGAACGTCATCAAACCCTGCAGCAACAATCAGGGGCAGCGGCGGCCTGAGCACCAGCGCACCCAGGACGAGCGTTATCGCCAGCGCCACCAGGGCTACAATCACCGTCAACAGACGCGGAATTCGCATAGCACAGACTCCTTCAGCAAAACGCCGGGAGTGTAACGCACAGGCGCCGCCAGCAGCAAATCGCCAGGGGGCGCCCCGGCTGCTAGGGCGCTGCGGACCCGCCAACCCAGCCCAGAATACGAATCTGCCCGCGCAGATCAGCGGAGTGATTGACCGAACTGAAGCCGTTAGCGTTGGCGATATACAGGTCAAGCCGCCCGTCAATACGCGGGTTGATGCCTGAGTAAGCAATCCAGTTGCCGTCCGGCGAGAAGACCGGATCACAAACGGTCGGCGGGGGATTGGTGCTGGAAATCGGCTCCAGGTTCTCGGTCATGACAACCAGGCCATAAGGGCACTGGCCGCGCCGGCCAGCAAAGGCTACCCGTGTACCGTTCGGCGACCAGCTGGCAGTCAGAGCAAAGCGAGCAAAGTTGTACCGATCGGTGCTGGCGATTAACTGGCCGCTGGCATCCATGACGGCGATGTCGGTCACATCTGCCGCCCGCTGGAAGATCACCCGCTCGCCATCCGCCCGCCAGCTTTCCGCCAGGTAGTAACCGGCGCCTTCCCGTCCCGGCAGGCTGATCTGTCGGACTTCGCCGCTGACCAGATCGGCCTGCCATAGCAGGCGAAAGTCGTCACCTCGCACGGGATTACCGGTGACAAAGCCAATTGTCCCGGTGTTGATCCAGTACGGCGGCTCGCTGACCAGTTGATTCCCCAGCTGGCGCACCTGCCCGGAAGCCAGTTCAACGACATACAGATGACCGCCGGTGGGGCCGCCTGGCCGCTCTTCAAAACAGCCGTCGCCGGGCTGCCAGCTGGGGCACTCTGCCCGGTCGGAGACAAACGCCAGGTAGCGCCCATCCGGAGACCACGCCGGCCACAGATCGTACCCGCCGCTGGGAGCGACAACCTGTAGATCAGTCCCATCGGCGTTCATCAGGTAGATGTCCACATCATATTCGTTGGCGGCTGCCAGAGCGATCTGCGTCCCATCCGGCGACCAGCGCGGCGGATTAAAGAACCCGCGCTGATTGAAGTCAGTTAACTGCAACACCCGCGAACTGACGCCAATGGTCAGATCGAAGACGTACAGACCATTGCGTTCAGGGGTTTCTGTTGTGCTCAGCAGATAGGCAACTCGCTCGCCCGTTGGCGCCCAGTAGACCCGCTCATCGGTACTGGAGGGCAGATTCAGGACAGGCACCCGCTGGCCAGTGCGCGGATTCACCAGGTAAAGCGTCTGGACATTCGTCTCCGGCTGCGGGGTACGCGGATCGCCGACGCCATCCCGATCGTTGATGTTCACAAACGCCACCCACGGTTCGGTCAGCGCCTGGCCCAGCGGCTGCGGCACTTCGTTCATCGTCCAGTGATCCCCGGCGAAGGCCAGCGTCGGCCAGGGCGTGGCCGTCGGCAATGGTGTATCGCTCGGCGTGGGTGTGATCGTCGGTGTGCGCGTGGTAGTGAGCGTCAGCGTTGGGGTAGGAGTGAGCGTCGCCGTGGGCGTGTTGCTTGGTGTGACCGTCGGCGTCGGCGTTACGGTTGGCGTTGGGGTGGGCGTGGGCGTCGGCGCTGCACACGCCGCCAGAAACAGCGCCGCCAGGCTGATCAGCGCCAGGCGCAGGCAAAACTCAGCAGACAGGGTATGTCGTCGTGACTCCAATGGCCCTTACCTTTTCGCTTGAATCGGGTGAAACATCACCGAAAGGTATTCATTTCTTCAGAACGTAGTAGGAGCCGCGTTTTTCGCCCATCTTAACCAGAATGCCTTTGCTCACCAGATCGGCGAAATCGCGGCGCAGCGTCTCAGCATGAACATCCGGACAGAGTTCCTGCAGATCCTTGTTGGTGATACGGGGATGGCCCTGATTGATCAGAAAATCAAGGGCGTATTCCTGGCGCGGGTTGATTTCTTCGCCGCGGAACTGCCCGCCGAAGCCGGGGCGCGGCGCAGCAGGTGGCGCTTTCTCAACTGCCCTGTTGCGCAGGGTCACCCGCACCCCACCCGCGGTTTCCTCAAACAGCGGCGCCGGCAGATTCTGGGCCTTCATCAGGGCAATGACCCGGTCAATGCCGTACCCCAGACGCTCGATAAACCCCATATCCGCCAGCACCTGTACCAGCACGGGATTGCGGGAGAATCGCTCTTCGGCGATGTTCTCTACCGTCACCGGGCCGGGCAAGCCACCGGGGCTGGTGACTTCCATGCGGTCAGCAAAGAGGTACAGCCGCACGCCATCCCCCCGGATGCTATAGTCGCGGTGGGCCACCGCGTTCACAATCACCTCACGAGCCGCTTCCAGCGGGTATTCATACTGCTCGTCACGGGCCATTGTCGCGCCCATCTGCACCTGCTTGCGTAGATGATCCGCCAGGAAAGTCTGGGCACGGCGAAGCTGGGCCGGCAACGTGCCGCCAATATCCTGCCGGATAAAAGTATCGCTCATCTCAACGCCGGCGAAACGCGCCGCCGTGATCTCCGATCCCCGGATGATCTCCTGAGGCGCCCGACCAAAGAGCAGAATCCCGGCATTCGTCGGGCGATACCGGCCATCTTCACCCCTGGCCAGACAGCCCCGCTTGAGCAGAACTTCCTCCGGAGACAATCCGCTGAGGCTCTTCAGCCCTTCCACATACGCCCGCACCTGCTCCCAGTCCAGATCGTCCTGCGTCACGCCCGGCGGCACCATCTCCTCGAAGCTGACATCGCCGCGTTCAATGAGCATCTGCCGCAGGGCGCGTGCATCCAGCGGGACATTGCGGGCCTCCCGGCGGGCCAGAAAACGGCCATCATATGCATAAACATGGGGCAGGCCACGCGGAACGTTCACCGCGACCAGGGTACGCTCGCCAGCAATTACCTTTTCCGCCAAGGGGATGATCAGGGGCGGCGTGATGTCGAGCGTCGCCTGCAACACGCGTTCGATCGTCGCTTCGGCATCAGCAACGCCTGTCAGCGCACCGGTAGCCGGATCAAGGCCCAGCAGCAACGTGCCGCCCTGGCTATTGGCCAGCGCTGCCAGAATCGGCGCGATATCCTGCACCGGCGCATCCCCTGGCAGCCAGTCGACCTCTGCCCGGCGACCGCCATCGATCAGGCTCTGTAGCTCCCCCGTATCCATAAGCCGCTACGTCTCTGTAGCCTCAGTCTCTTCGTCCTCGGCCTCGCCCCTGGTCTGCTCTCCCGAGTCTACCGCAGGGAGCAACACCTGCTCAAGTATGGTGTCAATGTGATCAACCGGCACGACCTGCATGTCTTTCAATACACGCTTTGGCAATTCTTCCAGATCAGGCTTGTTCTTGGCTGGGAGGAAGAATTGCTTGATGCCCACCCGGTGAGCGGCCAGGAGCTTCTCCTTGATCCCACCCACCGGCAGCACCCTGCCACGCAGGGTAATCTCGCCGGTCATGGCCACTTCCCGGCGCACTGGCCGCCGTGTTAGCGCCGAGATCAGGGCAACAGTCATGGTCACACCGGCGGATGGCCCATCTTTGGGTATAGCTCCCTCCGGGACATGGATGTGAATATCGGTCTCTTCGAAACGTTCGACGTCAATTCCCAGTGACGCTGCCCGCGATCGGGCGTAGGTCAACGCAGCCTGGGCAGACTCGCGCATCACCTCGCCGAGCTGGCCGGTGAGCTGCAGGTCACCCTTGCCGGGCATCAGGGCCGCCTCGACGACCATGATATCGCCGCCAGCCTCCGTCCAGGCGACACCGGTAGCCACCCCGATCTCATCCTGCTCTTCAGCCAGGATGTGCATAAAACGTACCGGCCCCAGGTAGCGCTGTAGCATGGACGGACGCACCCGACGCGGGTAACGTTTACCCTCCGCCACCCGCCGGGCAATCTTGCGGCAGATGTTGGCGATCTCGCGGTTCAGGTTGCGTACCCCCGCTTCAAATGTGTAGTCGCGGATGATCGCCCTGAGCGTAGCGTCGTCGATCTGAATACCGAGGTCCCGCAAGCCGTGCGCCTCCAGTTGCTTGGGAATCAGGAACTGGCGGGCAATCGCCAGCTTGTCTTCCTCGGTGTAGCCGGAGAACTCGATGACCTCCAGCCGGTCGAGCAATGCCGGAGGCAGCGGGTCCAGATAGTTGGCCGTGGTGATAAACATCACCCGCGATAGATCGTACGGCACTTCCAGATAGTGGTCGCTGTAAGCGTTGTTCTGCTCCGGGTCGAGTACTTCCAGCAGGGCTGCAGCGGGGTCGCCACGGAAGTCCTGTCCTAGCTTGTCGATCTCATCGAGCATGAACACCGGGTTGATCGTCCGTACCCGGCGCATGGTCTGGATGATCCGTCCGGGCATCGCCCCGATGTAAGTACGGCGATGGCCGCGGATTTCCGCCTCGTCGCGCACACCACCCAGACTAACCCGCACAAATTCGCGCCCCAGCGCCTCAGCGATGCTCTGCCCCAGGGAAGTCTTGCCCGTGCCGGGCGGCCCGACAAAGCACAGGATCGGGCTTTTCACCGTCGACGGTGCAATCTTGCGTACCGCGATGTGCTCCAGCACACGCTCTTTAGCCTTGGGCAGGCCGTAGTGCGCGCTATCCAGTACCCGCGCAGCATGGGCCAGATCGAGATTATCTTCGCTGGTCGCTTGCCAGGGCAGGCTGATCAGCCAGTCCAGGTACGTCCGGATCACACCAACTTCCGGCGCCATGGGCGATAGCATGCTCAGCCGGCTAAGTTCCTTGTACGCTTTGTCCGCAATCTCATCCGGCATCTGGGCGGCGGCGATCTGTTCCTGCAATTCGTTCAGTTCCTGCTGGAACACATCCATCTCGCCCAGTTCGCTCTGGATGACGCGCATCTGCTCCCGCAGGAAGACCTCGCGTTGCCCGCGATCCATCTCCTGCTGCACCTGGGACTGGATTTCGTCCTCTAGTTGCAACACGTCCAGTTCCCGCCCCAGGTACATCCCTACCTTGCGCAGCCGTTCGGCAGGATCAAGCAACTCCAGGATCGTCTGTCGCTCCGCCAGCGACAGATTGAGCGTCGAAGCGATGGCGTCGGCCAGCCAGCCGGGGTCTTCAATGTTGAGCGCATAAATGTACGCCTCTTCCGGGATGTTGTGGTTGAGGTTGACACAGCGCTCAAACAGAGCCAGCACAGCGCGCATATGGGCCTGGGTCTGCCGGGGGATTGGAGCGGATCGCTCCTCCACGATTGGCCGCGCCCGGACCCGGATATAGGGTTGAGTCGTCAGGAATTCGACGATCTCCACCCGGCGGCGACCCTGCCCCAGCACGCTCACCGTGCCGTCCGGCATGCGCATCACCCGCCCCATGGCCATCTCCGTACCCATTCGATACAGGTCGTCGGGCATCGGATTCGGCACATTCACATCCCGCTGGGCCACCCCGATCACGGTGCGCCCCTCAGCCTGGGCGGCCTGAATCGCCAGCAGAGAAGACTCCCGCCCAACAAAGAGCGGGGTAACCATGTTGGGATAAACGACCAGATCGCGCAGCGGGATAAGCGGCGCCTCAATCAGCCCATCGGCGTCCAGTTCCGCGTTGCGTATATCATAGAAGTCGTTTTCCCCATAACCCATGATGAACATAGCAGCCCGAATTCCCGCTGATTACATCCCCAACGGCTCATCACTGGCGGCCGCCTGCGCGGCCTGACCAGCCATAGCATCCAGATACGTCGCCCGCCCCACCGCCAGACCAAGCGCATTGCGCGCTTCGCCCACCACAAACAGCGATCCTGTCAGCACCACTATCCCCGCCGGGCCAGCCAGGGAACGGGCTTCTTCCAGCGCCTGCGCCACCGTCGGCGCCTGAACCATCTGGCCGCTGAAACCTGCCGCCAACGCCTCCGCTGCCAGGGTGTCAACATCCAACGCCCGCGGATGATCCGCATGGGTCAGGACCAGATGATCTATCTCCGGCAACAGCGCCCGGAACATCCCAGCCACATCTTTATCCGCTGAAGCACCAAATACCAGCACCCGGGTGACTTTTTCCGGAAAGACTTCCAACACCGTGTCCCGCAGGCACTGCGCCGAGGCCGCATTGTGCGCCGCGTCCAGGACAATGACTGGCTCCATGTCAACAATTTCAAAGCGGCCCGGCCAGTTCGCCTGTAACTTGCCTCCACTTACCAGTTCGGGCGGCAACGCCACCCCTTGCTGGCGAACCAGCGTCAGCGCG
Source organism: Anaerolineae bacterium (assembly GCA_013178165.1). NCBI lineage: Bacteria > Bacillati > Chloroflexota > Anaerolineae > Anaerolineae bacterium. The sequence goes on along the minus strand of JABLXG010000024.1, from coordinate 35,954 downwards.
GCCAGCGCTACCGCGCCATTGATGGCCTGGTGATGCCCCGCCAGCGGCGTCCAGTATTCGCGCAGTTGCCTCGCCGGCCCTGCCAGGAAGCGTTGTCCCTGGCGTGTACTGTGACCCGGCACCACCTGCCAATCCCGACCGATCACCAGTAGCGGCGCTCCACGCTCAGCAGCAACCTCTTCCAGCACAGCAGCAGCCTCGGCCTCCTGCGGCGCGCTAACCACCGGCACGCCAGGCTTGATGATGCCGGCTTTTTCCCTGGCGATCTCTGCCAGCGTATTACCCAGCAGATGCATATGGTCATAGCTCAGGCTGGTGATCACGGAGACCAGCGGCGTCACCACATTGGTGGCGTCCAGCCGTCCCCCCAGCCCAACTTCCAGCACCAGCGCGTCAACGGCCTGCCGCTTAAAGTAGAGAAACCCCAGGACGGTTGTCACCTCGAACCAGGTCAGCCCCGGGATAGTGTTCGCGGCGGGTTTGAGTTCGGCCAGTAACGCCGCCAGTTCCAGCTCGCCGATCATGTCATCATTCACCCGGAAACGCTCGCGAAACTCTTGCAGATGCGGCGACGAGTACAAACCAACGCGCAAGCCGGCAGCCTGCAGCGCCGCCTGGCAATACGCCCCTACCGAACCCTTCCCTTTGGTTCCGGCGATATGAATGATGGGGTAAGCGCGGTGTGGATTGCCCACAGCGGCCAGAAGCTGGTTGGGACGATCCAGGTTCATGACTTCCGGCGCATAACGCACCTCCCGGCGCACTTCGTAGTTGGTGAAGCTATAGAGATAGTCCAGTGCTTCCTGGTACGTCCACATAAGATGGCGACTCCACTGGTGCCTGCACGGCATACCCCGCGACCAAAACAGACACGATACTACCTTTGCCAGGAACGACATTCAAGCCCGCGCTGGCGCAAAACGCCCCAACCGGGACTCATCCCGCTCCGGCTTTCACCAGTTCCCCGGCGGCAAGCCAAGAGAACCGCCGGGAACACCCTCTTTATCCCAATGGGGCTGCTCCCTGGATGATTTCGAGATCGTCCTCGGTGAAGAAGAACACGCGCACCGGCAGGCTACCTAGGATGACCTCGGTAGCGTTTTTCAGGGGGACACGCTGATTGGGCGCAATCCGCACGTTATTGACGAACGTGCCATTGCTGCTGCCCAGGTCCTCGATGGAGAACCCATCCGGTTCGCGGTGAATCGCAGCATGAATGCGGGAAACGCCGGCGTCAAACGCGCCGTACCGTTCCAGGTCTACGTGGGGGCGCCGCGATGTACTGCCGCTGCGCCGCCCAATGGTAATGCGGGAGGGGACCACCACCGCAATGGGTTCCTGATAACCTGCAACGAACAGCACTACCGCATCCCGCCGGACATCAGCAGGCATGCCTTTCAGCCGCGCCGTGCCAACCAGTTGCTTGGTTTGAGAAAGTGGCTTCTTGGACTCGTACCACTTGACCAGTGAAGCTACCACCCGCACCAGCTCGTGCATACTGAACGGTTTGCCCAGGAATACATCGGCCCCGACTTCCATGACCTGGTTGATCGTCGCCTGCTTGGCTGCGGCGCTGACCACCACAATCGGGATTTCCCGCCGTTCCACATCCCGCCGCACATACCGGCACAGCTCCAGCCCGTGAATGTCCGGCAACATGAGATCGAGGATGATGGCGCTTGGCGCTTCACTGTTGAGAACCCGGATGGCGCTCACCACTTCCCGGCAGATATGTGGCTTGAACCCGGCCCGTTCCATGATCAGCCGGAAGATCTCCGCCGTCTCCGCTTCATCCTCCACAATCAGGATTGACTGCCCGCGCCCCGGCGCCGGATCGTCGACCAGTTCGACATTCTGCTGATGCTGGACGATGCCGCCCCGGTTAGGCGAAGCAATGACATTAACCTGCAGGTGCAGTACACCAAGCTGCAGGTCATCGCCATGATTCAACACGTGTGGCGTAGCCGTCAGGAGGGCACCGTTGAGCAAAGTCGGTTTGCCAGAACCCAGATCGGCCACCATGAGTTGCTCGTCAACAACGGCGAGCCTGACATGGCGGGGCGCCACCCCTTTTTCCATCGCTCCCCAGGGAGTCAGGTCTAGATCGGGCAACACACCGTTATCGCGATCAACCCGGCCAATAACCGCTTCCCCCTCCACCCTGAGCTTGGCAACACTTGATGCCCCAGGGATGCGAAACTCAATCATCCATGGAAGGGCCGGTTGTTCGGACATGCCCTGCGATCCTCGTAGAGGCCCCTTGTAGAGGCCACTGCTCCGTTCTGAGGGCATGATACCATAAGTCAGCGATTTATGGCACCTGCTGACCCGTTGCATCCGCCTCAGCCAGCCACAGAAACTGGTACGCCTCCAGCTCCAGAATCTCGCCGATGGGCTGAAGCTGACCAGTGACCAGGTTCACCACGCGCCGGGGAATCGACCAGTGTTGCGCCAGCACTGTTGGCGCTACTGGCTGGGAATGCTCAGAGAAGTTCGCCAGCGCCAGCACCCTGCCCTGCCGCACATACCCGAAAACATGGGGATTACCAGTATCGAAGCACTCGGTCTGGCCATTAGCAAGGGCCGGGCATACTTTGCGCACCGCAATCAGGCGTGTGAGTGTCTGAAAGATGCGTCCGGTCAATGTCGCCGGATCGGTGCGTTCGGCGGCCCGCTGCCAGTCAAAGACTGGCCGGTGTACCCAGCGGCTATCATCGGCAATGGCCGGATTCTGCCGGTAGCGATAGTCGTTGATCGTGCCCAGTTCATCCCCCAGGTAAAGCAGGGGGATGCCGCCAATGCTGAGGATAATGCTGTGAATCAGCAGGATACGCCGCACGGCGTGCTCGATCAGCAGGGGATCAGCGCGTTGCAGGGCCTGCTCCAGACCAGCCAGCGATGCCGCCATGCCCGATATCCGCATGTCCCGCGTGCGCGGATTGTAGTTGAACGGCAGTCCGCTGGCGAAACTGCCCGGAAACCGGCCTGTGTAGAAATCGTTGAGAAACTGCCGGTGGTCGAAGCCGTTGATGTCCAGTTCGGCGGCATCCTCATCGGCAAAACTCCAGCCAATATCATCATGGCAGCGCACATAGTTCACCCAGGCGCAATCAGCCGGGATCGGCAGGCGTTTGATCATCGAATGCCGCAGCAGGCGCACCTCACGGGTGGCCAGCGCTTCCCAGAGCAGATTCATCAGCGTAGGATTGTAGGAAAGTGGGCACTCCTCCCAGCCAATATACTGAGCCACAAAGTCGGGATGCACAATCGCTTCCGACTTGAAAACCATCGCCGGCGCAACCACCTGAGCCAGGGCGTTGAACGCCTGGATGATCATATGCGCTTCCGGCAGATTCTCGCAGGTGGTGCCCATCTGCTTCCACACAAAGGCCACAGCGTCCAGCCTCAGGACTTCCACCCCCTGGTTGGCCAGGAACAACATCTCCTGCAGCATCGCCCCGAAGACTTCTGGGTTGGCGTAATTCAGGTCCCACTGAAAGTGCCGGAAGGTCGTCCACACCCACTTGTTGATCTGCGGCAGGTAGGTGAAACTGCCGGGGTCCTGCTCCGGGAAGATTTCACGCAGATGGCGCTCATACTGATCCGGCAACGTGCGGTCATCGAACATCAGGTAGTAGGCCTGGTAGCGTTCCTCCCCGGCCAGCGCCCGCTGTGCCCATTCGTGCTCATTAGAGGTATGGTTGAAGACAAAATCGAGCACCAGGCTGATCCAATGACGGCGAAGGTCGGTCGCCAGCGCGCGCAGATCGTGCATGCTGCCCAGCGATGGGTTGACTTCCCGATAACTGCTGACCGCATAGCCGCCATCGTTGTTTTCCGCCGGAGCCAGGAAGAGAGGCATCAGGTGCAGATACGTCAATCCGAGTTCCTGAAAGTAAGGGATACGTTCACGGACGCCCTGTAACGTACCGGCGAACCGATCCACATAGCATACGCCGCCCATCATCGATTCGCGCTGGAACCACAGCGGATCAGCTTCTCGCTGAATATCCAGGGCTTTCAGTTCTGCCGGGCGTTCACGATACATCCGCGCCGCGCCCAGCAGGATTTGCTCCAGATGGTAGAAGAAGTCGTACCGCCACCCGTAAAGATGCAGCAACAACCGGAACAGTCGCGGGAACTGCAGGCGCAGCCGCCGCTCAAAGGCCTGCCAGTCAGCACGATCTGGAACTTCCGGCTGCAGGCGTGGCAGCAGACGTTCCAGACTGACCTGCGCCTCACGGATCACCCAGGCATCATCACCCATACCCCACCCTGTTGTGCAAGCAAAAAAGCGGCAAAACCCGAATCTCGGCTGGAGTTCCACAGCCTGCGCAGCGCCCGGCTTGATCACCGGGCACAGAGCGGTATTGTACAGAAGCGAATCCGGGCCTGCAACCAACCACCGGCAACCAGCAAGGGCGCCTGTCCAGGTTAACAAGGACTAATAGGTGCACGCTGCCGGCTACAGAGCCACTCCGGACCTCCAGCCTCCCAGTCTCCTGGTCTCTGCACCATGCCGCATGCCAGGCGTTTCTTGACAGCCCCCTAGCCTGATGCTACAGTAATTTCCAGTTCACAAGCTGACAGTTGCTCCGGTCAAGGTGTCCGCTCGCCCCGGATGGCAGGACACAATGGCGAAGTCGGTGCAAGTCCGACGCTGCCCCGCAACGGTAAGCGGTTCCTCAGCAGCAGGAAACGCAAGCCCGGACGCCCGCCTTGAACCGAGTTCTGGCCTTCGTGGAGTGGGGCCGGGAACTGCTGCTGTATCGCTGGGGACCGTTGCCCGGCGATCGGCAACGAGACCCCCGTGTACGACTGTGGCGTACATGATGCCCCGCTCCCGGTGTAAGAAATGGAGCGGGCATTGTTTTCTCATCATGCAGAAACCTCTCCCGCCTTCTGGCTGGCTGACCGTCCCGTCAGGCAGCGACTGATCATCGTCAGTGGAGCGCTGTTGATCCTGCTGGTGCTGGCAGTGATCTTCTCCGTCAGCAGTGGCTCATCAGCCATCCCTGCCGGCGATGTTGCCCGCATCCTGCTGGCCCGACTCGGCATCCCCGGTCTGGGCGAATTTCCCGAAGCTCAGGTGCGTATCGTGGTCATGGTCCGGCTGCCCCGCGCCCTGGTGGGTATCTTTGTCGGCGCTGCGCTGGCCATTGCCGGGGCAACCATGCAGGGTATCTTCCGCAACCCGCTGGCCGATCCCGGCATCATTGGCGTCAGCGCCGGCGGTGGGCTGGGCGCGGTGATCGCCCTGACCAGCGGTCTGGCAGCGGGTAGCCTGTGGGCGCTGCCTCTGGCCGCTTTCATCGGTGGCATGGTTGCCGTCACTATCGTCTACACCCTTTCGCTGGTCAATGGCCGCACCCAGATTCCCACCCTGTTGCTGGCTGGGGTGGCCGTTAACTCGTTTATGGGGGCCGTCACCTCTGCCATCCTGCTGCTTGGCGCTGAATTCGGAGAGGTACAGGCCATCCTCACCTGGCTGGTGGGTGGCCTGCGCGGGCGCGGCAGCGAGCACCTCAATGTACTGATCTTGCCAGTCCTGACCGGCATCTTGTTGCTGACGGCCTTCAGCCGTGACCTGAACCTGCTGTTGCTGGGGGAGGAAACAGCGCAGGGCCTGGGAGTCAACGTCGCCCGCACACGGGTAATCCTGCTGGCCCTGGCCTCATTGTTGACAGGTGCCGCGGTCAGCGTGGCAGGCGGGGTCGGTTTTGTGGGCCTGATCGTGCCTCATGCCCTGCGCCTGATCATCGGTCCTGACCACCGTGTGCTGTTGCCAGCCAGCGCGCTTGGCGGCGCAACGTTGCTGGTTGTCTGTGACACAATCGCTCGCCTGGCCCTGCAACCCGCCGAACTGCAGGTCGGCCTGATCACCGCCCTGCTGGGCGCACCTTTCTTCCTGTTTTTGCTCTGGCGCAACCGCCGCCAGTTCGTTTCGCTGTAGGCCAGCGTCCATCGTCCTAGCTACTGGTTGAGGGAGAAAGCCATGAAAGCCTTACGCATCGTCATTCTGCTGTCCTTCGTTACTCTGATCGCGGCAATCAGCCTGCCGCAGCCAGCCCAGGCCCAGAGCGGCCAGTGGCCGCGCACGATCATCGACGCGGCAGGCCAGCCGGTCACGCTGGACGCCCCGCCAACCCGGATCGCCAGCGTCACTATCGCTTCCGATGAAATCCTGCTCTCGCTACTGGAACCGGAGCGCCTGATCGGCGTCACAACCCTGGCCGACGATCCTGGGATCAGCAACGTAGCCTCCAGAGCTGCGCTGGTACCGCACCGGCTCACCGCCGATCCTGAGTTGCTGATCAGCCTGGAGCCAGACCTCATCATTGTCGCCAGCTGGACAGACCCCGCCGTTGTGCAGCAGTTGCGCGATGCCGGGCTGACCGTTTTTCTGATGCCCGCTCCTGTTGGCCTGGAACCGATTGCGGAGGCCGTGCGAATGTTGGGTGAACTGGTCGGCGAAGAGGCGGAAGCTGAGGCGCTGGTCACGGCGATGCAGGCGCAAATCGCCGCTGTCAGCGAAGCAGTCGCCGGAGTCGAACCGGTGCAAGTGCTCTTCCTGACGCCGGGCAACTACACCAGCGGGACGCCTTCTACCATCGCCGAAGTTATTGCCGCAGCCGGCGGAATCGACATTGCGGCAGAGGCCGGCGCCTCCCAGTACGACCCGCTCGGCGATGAATTCATCCTGGAACAGGACCCTGACGTCATTCTCCTGACCGGCTGGACACCCTGGGACCCTGGATTCGCCGAGACTTTCCGTCAGAACCCTGCCTACGCAGATTTACAGGCCGTCCGCACCAACCGGGTCTATGTAGTCAATGACGCTCACCTCTCCACCACCAGCCACTTCATCGCTGAAGGCGTCGCCGATGTCGCGGCCTTCCTCTACCCTGATCGCTACCCGGCCTATCCGCTGACCGTCACCGACGCTCTGGGGCAGCAGGTCACGCTGCCCGCCCGCCCGGAGGCCATCGTCAGCCTCACCCTTGGCACTGATGAACTGCTGGCCGCCCTGCTCGCTGATGAACCGGGGCGCGTAGCCGCCCTGAGCCATCTGGCAGATGCCTCTGGCATCAGCAACCTGGCCGCGACAGCGCTGCTCACCGCTTTCACCCCGACCCGCGTGGAGGCCGATCCGGAACAGATCATCGCCCTGGAACCCGACCTCGTCCTGGCCGCTACGTTCACTGATGAAGCGGTGCGCCAGCAGCTTACCGCTGCGGGCATCCCGGTGATCGCCGTCGGCGATTTCACCAGCGTCCCGGCCATGCTGGACAACATCACCTGGCTGGGACAGGTTCTGGGCGTTCGGGCCACTGCCCAGCGCCTAGTCGGCGATCTCACCGATCGCCTGGAGGCTATCGCTGGACAAACCGCTATCCTGGAACAGCGCAAAAGCCTGATCTACCTCGCCACGGACAACTGGATTGCCGGTTGCCAGACAACGCTGGATGACATGATCAGCCGTGCCGGGGGTGTCAATGCCGCCTGCGCCGCCGGGCTTGACGGCTGGAAACAGGTGGACGCAGAAACCCTGCTCACGCTCGACCCGGAGGTTATCGTCCTGTCCAGTTGGGTGGACATCACGGCATGGCAGGCCGATCCTGCTGTGCAGGGGTTGACCGCCGTCCGCGAGGGGCGGGTCAGCGTCGGCAATGATGCGCACCTCAGCGCCGTCAGCCACTACATTGTGGATGGGGTGGAAGACCTGTTTGCCATCCTGTACCCCGAACTCGCCGGGTCATAAGCACCCCAAACACCCGAATACAGGCAAGGGCGGCTGATGGCGCCGCCCTCGTTGCGTTTTTGGGTTGGGGTGGGTACATTCGCACGCAGGTCAGCCTACCCGCTTCTGTGAAGGAGACTTCCATGGACAAACCGCGTATCGTTGTCCTGGGCAGCTACAACACTGATCTGGTGACTTTCAGCCCGCGCATCCCCCAGCCTGGCGAAACCATCCTGGGCAGCGGATTCAAAACCGGCCCCGGCGGCAAAGGGTCCAACCAGGCTGTGGCCGCGGCACGGGTCGGCGCAGCGGTGACTTTTGTCGGGCGCATCGGGCGTGATATGTTTGGTGAGATGGCGCTCAAAGTCTGGCAGGAAGCCGGGATCGCAACCGACTACGTGATCCAGGACGGCGAGGCCCCCACCGGCGTCGCCACGATCATTGTTGATGATCATGGCGAGAACATCATTGTCGTAGCCTCAGGAGCCAACTGGCGCGTCTCCCCCGCCGATGTCGAGCGTGCTGAATCGGCCATCGCCGCCTCGCGGGTCTTCTTGACCCAGCTGGAGACGCCGCCGGATGCCGTCCGCCGCGGCCTGCAGATCGCCCGCCAGCACGGGGTCACCACTATCCTGAACCCCGCCCCGGGCCAACCGCTCACGCCTGACCTGCTGGCCCTGGTAGACATCATCACCCCCAATCAGACCGAGGCAGCCATCATCACCGGTGTTTCCAGCGTCAACGCCACGGAAGCTTGCGCCGCGCTCCGCGCCCATGGGGCCAACACCGTGGTCATGACGCTTGGCAGCGAAGGCGTGTTGCTCTACAACGACAGCGGGCCACAGCACTTCCCGGCATTCAGGGTAGATAAGGTTGTGGATACCACCGGGGCCGGGGACGCCTTCAATGGCGGGCTGGCCGTCGCGCTGGCGGAGGGGAGACCGCTGGCGGAGGCGATCCGCTTTGCCAGTGCCACCGGCGCGATCAGCGTCACCCGGCCAGGAGCCACCGAATCCATGCCCACCCGCGCCGAAGTGGAAGCCTTCCTGCGGCGCTAATTGCCTGCTGCAGGGCGAGGCTGCCCGGCCCGCACAGTCGCCGGGCGGACAGCCTCGCCTGATAATATCCCCTTACTCCCCGGAGGCTATCACTGGCCCGGCAGCCCTGACCTCCGCCGGTACATCCGCCGCAAAGCGAGCGAAGTTCTTGTGGAACAGCCCCGCCAGATGCACCGCCTGGCGATCGTAAGCATCCCCGTCCGCCCAGGTCAGGCGCGGGTCAAGGATATCTTCCGGAACACCGGGGACGTGCTGCGGCACCTGCAACCCGAAAATCGGGTCTAGCCGCATCGCTACGCCTTCCAGTTCGCCGCTCAGAATGGCGCGGATCATCGCCCGTGTGTACCCCAGTGCCATGCGTTGCCCTACCCCATACGGGCCGCCCGTCCAGCCGGTATTGACCAGCCAGACCTGCGATTTATGCCGGGCTAATCGCTCAGCCAGCATCTGGGCATAGCGCTGTGGGGGATGCACCATGAACGGCGCCCCAAAACAAGCGCTGAAGGTAGCCTGCGGTTCTTCCCCCATGCCTTTCTCCGTACCGGCTACTCTGGCCGTATAGCCGGAAAGGAAGTGATACTGGGCTTGTTCCGGCGTCAGGCGGCTAACCGGCGGCAGCACGCCAAAAGCGTCCGCGGTCAGGAAGATGACATAACGGGGATGACCGGCCATGCCTGTGCTGGAAGCGTTAGGGATATGGCTGAGGGGATAGGAGGCGCGGGTATTTTCCGTGTGGGTGCTATCATTCAGGTCAACCCGCCGGCTGTCCTGGTCGATGACAACATTTTCCAGGATGGTGCCGAAGCGGCGGGTGGCCTGGTAGATCTCCGGCTCGCCAGCCGGGTCGAGGCGGATCACTTTGGCGTAACACCCCCCTTCGAAATTGAAGATGCCCGTCTCTGACCAGCCATGTTCGTCATCGCCGATCAGCGTGCGGGTGGAATCGGCGGATAGTGTGGTCTTGCCCGTGCCGGAGAGGCCGAAGAAGATCGCCACATCGTCCTCGTTCTCGCCATAGTTGGCGGAGCAATGCATGGGCAATACGCCGCGCAGGGGCATCAGGTAGTTCATCACACTGAAGAGGGACTTCTTGATCTCTCCGGCGTAGCTCGTCCCGCCGATCAAGATCAACCGTTCCGCGAAGCTGATCAGGATGAAAGCCGACGAGTTGACGTTATCCAGTTGGGGAAGCGCATGGAATGACGGCGCGTTGATAACCGTATATTCTGGCACGTGGGTGATCAGTGCATCGGGCGCCGGCAGGCTGAACATATTGCGGGCAAATAAGCTATGCCAGGCTGTTTCGGTGATGATGCGCACGGGCAGCCGGTACGCCGGGTCGCGCCCGACATACATATCCTGCACAAAGGCTGCCCGGTTCTGAAAGTAGGCTAGCAGGCGCTGCTTCAGCCCGGCAAAGTGCGCCGCATCGATCGGTCGGTTGACATCCCCCCACCAGATATCCTGGGATGTAGACGGCTCATCAACGATGAACTTGTCCCGGGGCGAGCGGCCGGTGTGCTGGCCGGTGCGGACGACGATCGGCCCATGATGGGCCAGCACACCCTCGCGGAAGCGCACAATCTGCTCGTAGAGCGCGGGGGTCGTCAGATTCCAGTATTCGCGCTCCAGATTGGTAAATCCGTGATTCCCCAGCCCGTAAGTGCTTCTGTTGGGCATCAGCGTCCTCCCTGACAAACTCTTTTCGGTGACAACAAACATAACGGGCGGGAAACCCGCTGCTGAATTTCCCGCCCGTCTACTCTGCTGCTATGTGGCCAGCTTAGCGATTCTTGATCGCGGCGTGAGCCGCCGACAGGCGTGCGATCGGAACGCGGAACGGCGAGCAGCTCACATAGTTGAGGCCGGCACGATGGCATAGGTCGATCGACGCCGGATCGCCGCCGTGCTCGCCGCAGATGCCGACTTCCAGCTCAGGACGGGTCTTACGGCCCTCCTCCACAGCCATGAAGATCAGCTTCCCGACGCCTTCCTCATCCAGTGTCTGGAAGGGGTTCTTGGGCAGGATGTTCAGGTCACCTTCATCCGCATAGCGCAGCAGGAACTTGCGCTCAGCGTCGTCGCGGCTGATCCCGAACGTCATCTGCGTCAGGTCGTTGGTGCCAAAGCTGAAGAACTGGGCCACTGTCGCGATCTCGCCGGCAGTCAGGGCCGCCCGCGGGACCTCGATCATCGTGCCGAACTTGTACTCGACACGGATGCCCTTCTCGGCCATGACCTGCTCGGCCACTTCTTCCAGCAGCGGCTGGATATGCTTCAGTTCGTTCACATGAGCGGTCAGCGGGATCATGACCTCTGGCTTGACCACCACACCTTCCTTGGCCGCGTCGCAGGCCGCCTCAAAGATGGCGCGCACCTGCATCTTGTTCAGGCCGGGCATGACGATGCCCAGGCGGCAGCCACGCAGGCCCAGCATGGGGTTGAACTCATGCATATTGTTGACAGCCGCCAGCAGCTTCTTCTTCTTGGCATACTCCGGCGTATTGGTCTGGCCAGCGCCTTCCATGCGGGCGACCTCTTCGGTCAGCTCGATCTGCGAAGGCAGGAACTCGTGCAGCGGCGGGTCAAGCAAACGGATGATCACCGGTAGACCATCCATCACCTTGAAGATACCGTAGAAGTCCTCGCGCTGGAGCGGCAGGAGCACCTCGTTGAGGACGCGGTCGAACTCCTCCGGCGTCTCGGCCAGGATGGCTTCCTGGAACTTCTCGGTACGCTCACCGAGGAACATGTGCTCGGTACGGCACAGGCCGATGCCCTGAGCGCCATAGCTGCGGGCGCGGGCAGCCTGCTGCGGATCGTCCGCGTTGGCCCACACCTGGAGCTTGCGGATCTGATCGGCCCATTCCAGGATGGTCTTGAGATCGGTCTGCTCGTCGAAGTTCGGGGCGACCGTCGGGATAGCGCCCTGGTACACTTCGCCAGTCGCGCCATCGACCGAGATCACATCACCCTCTTTGATCGTCACGCCCTTCACCGTGAACTGGCGCGCCTTGAGATCGATCTTGATCTCCTCAGCGCCGGCCACGCAGGGCTTGCCCAGCTGACGGGCCACCACAGCCGCATGGCTGGTCGCGCCGCCATGCTGGGTCAGGATACCCTTGGCCGCCAGCATGCCATGCACGTCATCGGGCGTGGTTTCCGGACGAACCAGAACAACCGCCTTGCCTTCTTCCTTGGCCTTCTTCTCAGCGGTATCGGCGTCGAAGTAGACCTCACCCACGGCTGCTCCGGGCGAAGCATTCAGACCCTTGGTCAGCTTGACAGCCTTCTTGAGCGCCTCGGGGTCAAAACGCGGATGCAGCAGCTGATCGATCTGGAAGTGCTCGATACGGGAGACCGCCTCTTCCTTGGTGATCAGGCCCTCGTTCACCATGTCCACCGCGATCTTCACCGCGGCAGCCGCTGTACGCTTGCCATTGCGGGTCTGGAGCATGTACAGCTTGCCATTCTCGATGGTGAACTCCATGTCCTGCATTTCGCGGTAGTGCTGCTCCAGAATCCGGGCAACATTCATCAGCGCTTCCCAGGCGGCAGGCGCTTCTTCCTTCAGTTTGTGGACTTCGGTTGGCGTACGGGCGCCGGAGACCACATCCTCGCCCTGCGCGTTGAACAGGTACTCGCCGAAGAAGTCCTTCTCACCAGTGGAGGGGTTGCGGGTAAAGGCAACGCCGGAGCCGGAGTCATTGCCCACGTTGCCAAAGACCATCGCCTGGACATTCACCGCCGTACCGAGCTTGTGGGAGATGCCGGTGGCATTACGGTAGTCCACAGCGCGCTTGCCATTCCAGGACTTGAACACGGCTTCAATCGCCAGCTGGAGTTGCTTCCAGGGGTCCTGGGGGAAGTCAATGCCGGTCTCGCGCTTGGTCACCGCCTTGAATTCGGCGACAGCCTTCTGCCAGCCCGCGGCGGAGATTTCCGGATCGGTCTTGACGCCCTCTTCCTGCTTGATCCGGGAGATGATCTCCTCAAACAGGTGGCCTTCGACATCCAGCACGACTTTGCTGAACATCTGCACCAGGCGACGGTAGGCATCCCAGGCAAAACGCTCATCGGCTTTGGCGGCCAGCGCATGCACCGATTCATCGTTGAGGCCCAGGTTGAGGATCGTGTCCATCATGCCAGGCATGGAGAACTTGGCGCCAGAACGGACGGACACCAGCAGCGGATTGTTGGGGTCGCCGAACTTGCGCCCCATCTTCTTGCCCAGCTTCTCCATGCCTTCCAGTACCTGCTCCCACAGACCTTCCGGCAGGGTGTTATTGTTGTTCAGGTACTCTAGGCAGGCCTCGGTGGTGCAGGTAAACCCAGGCGGCACGGGCAGGCCCAGGTTGGTCATCTCAGCCAGGCCGGCCCCCTTGCCTCCCAGGAGGTCCCGCATCTTGGCATTACCTTCTTCAAAGAGATATACCCATTTCTTCGTCATGGTGGTTCCTTTCCATGTGGCGGTCACACCCGATACGTTTCCGCCCAGCAGTGCAGTAAAGAGCGACGGCGACATTCACGCTAATGGCAAATGCCAGGTTCGCTATAGGGATGCGCCGATTCTGCAGACCGGCGTGGACACAGCAAAAAACCTAGTGGATTATACCACGCTGCACGCAAAATACTGCCGCTCGATTGTGGCAATTTGCTCAAATCTGGAAGACAAAGATCAGATGATCGCCCGCTCAGGAAGCCGGCCGCAGTGGATACAACCGGAGATACCCCGTCGTTGGCTCCCGTTCCACGCTCACCTCAACACCAAAGACCTGGGCCAGCCGCGCCGGTGTAAACACCTGATCCGGCCGCCCTGCTGCCACAACACGCCCCTGGGTGAGCAACACGATCCGGTCGCAAAAACGCGCCGCCAGCGGCAGATCGTGAATCGCAGCCACTACACCCAGGCCATCACGATGAGCCAGGGAGCGCACCATCTCCAGCAGGGCCAGCTGGTGTTTGATGTCCAGGTTGCTGGTCGGCTCATCCAGCAACAGGATAGCCGGTTCCTGGGCCAGCGCCCGCGCAATCAGGACACGCTGGCGTTCGCCGCCGCTCAACGTGCTGACCAGCCGCCCACCGAACGGAAGCACATCGGCGGTGCGCATCGCCCACTCTGCGATCGTCCGGTCGCGCGGCCCTTCCAGCTGAAAACGTCCCAGGTAAGGGCTGCGTCCCATCAGCACGATATCCCGTACAGTGAACGGAAAGTCCAGGGCGGTGGCCTGTGGCACATGGGCGATCAGCCGGGCAACCTCGCGCGGGCTATAGGTACTCAGCGGACGGCCCAGCAATGCGATACGGCCCTGTACTCCTGTGGTCAGCAGACCACCCAGCACCCTGAGCAACGTCGATTTGCCAGCGCCGTTTGGCCCTACCAGCCCGACCAGTTCCCCCGCTGCCAGTTGAAAGGTCACCTGCCGCAGAATCTCAACATCTCCCAGCTGGCATGAGACCCCTTCTGCCTGGAGTAACCGATCCCCACCGGCGTGTTGTTGGCGTTGCGGTTTGTCCATAGCACCCTTCCGGCCTTCCGCCGGACAAAAAAACGGCTCGGCGGAGGGCCGATCCGTTCATGGTGGTCACCTGCTCAGCCTGTGCTGGCGCCTGTCTCCCCTCCGCGAAAGACAGGAACCCGGCCAGGGTGGTCGTCCGGACTGACGGGTGGACCCGATCACCGTTGCGGGGCAGCGCCGGATTCGCACCGGCTTCGCCGTACAGGCCTGCACTTCAGGCCTGCCCCTGACCAGAGCAGTTGTGACGGTATGCAGGAAGCGTAGCACAGGCCCCGGCCAAATGCAAGCATCTTGGCCCGTTTGCAGGTACAATCAGGATGCTAGTCAGGTGAATTGGATTACCGGATGATGAGCAACCAGGAAACGTTTCTCAACAATCGCTACCGCCTGATCGCCCAGCAGGGATCAGGCGGTATGGCGGTGATCTACAAAGCTTACGACCAGGAGCTTGGCCGCATGGTCGCCATCAAGATTCTGCGGCCCAGCCTCATCTCCGATCCTTCTTTTCTGGAGCGCTTCCGCAACGAGGCGCGCAGCGTCGCCCGTCTGAGCCACCCTAACATCGTCACCGTGCATGATGTCGGCCAGTCCGGCAAGACGCACTACATTGTCATGGAGTTCGTCGACGGGCAGGACTTGAAGAAGCTCATCCGCACTGAGGCGCCTTTCCGGGTGGAACGGGCGCTGGATATCGCCATCAAGATCTGTGCCGGCGTCGGCTATGCCCACCGTTCCGGCCTGGTGCATGCGGATGTTAAGCCGCAGAACGTGCTGGTCGCCGAGGGCGATATCGTCAAAGTCACCGATTTCGGCATCGCTCAGGCGCTCTCCGATGCCTCCATCGGGGAAAAGCAGCGTGTTGTATGGGGCAGCCCGCACTACTTCTCGCCGGAACAGGCTCAGGGGGAGCGCCCTACCCCCGCCTCCGATGTGTATTCGATCGGTGTTGTACTCTTTGAGATGTTGACCGGTCGCCTGCCCTTCATCGGTGCCGACCAGCAAGAACTGGCGCTGGCCCACATCCAGCAGGAGCCGCCGCATGTCAGCGACTTCAACCCAGCCATCCCCCCGGAACTGGATCAGATTGTCCAAAAGGTGATGTCCAAGGAGCCGGCGTCCCGCTACCGCACCGCTGACCAGCTTGGCCGGATTCTGATCACCTACCTCCGGCAGGGCCACCAGGCCACCAACCAGTTCGTTGCACCGCTCACTGTCCGCCCTGCTGCGCCTACTGTCGCCGCCACACCGGTGAGTGGTAGCCTGCCCACTCAGACAGCCCAGCCGCCCTACCAGCCGCAAACTTCACCGGCTGGCTCCTGGACGCCACCTCCCTATACGCCCCCGGTGCAACCTCCGGTTCCCGCCAGAGGGCCGGCACGTCATACGCTCCGGGAAATCGAAACCACCGAACAGGTCAATAATGTGGTGACCGTCATCCTGATCCTGCTGGCGATGATGGCGGTCCTGGGCCTGATCCCGCTTGGCCTGACCATCCTGGCGGCGTATCGGTGATACGGCGCCCAGGGGCCAGAACGCCCGGACAATTTCCATATCTCGTTATAGGTGCATTAAGAATACAATGCCGATGTGGAGTTTTGCCCGGCCTAACGGTATAATTTTACATAGAGGGTCTACTAACCGGCGGCCTTCAGCGCCGATCGATTTTTCCGTCCCTGCCGCTGGAAATGTCAGTTACCCGCTGGCTTAAGGTGGAGGAACCTGGTAGTGAACAATTCTCGGTATCGTAACTTTCTGGTGTACGTCCTGGTAGGTATTGCCATTCTGGTCATCACCATGAGCTTCTGGGGCAATAACACCAGCGTCCCTGAAATCTCCCTGAGCGAGCTTGCCCAGGATATCAACGCCGGGCGCATTCAGCGTCTTGTCGTCGCTGACAACGAGATCACGGCGCGTTACCTGGACGGCAGCACGGCGGTCAGCCGCAAGGACCCCAGCCTGCCCGCGCCGGAGCAACTGCTTGCGCTGGGGGTGGACCCCCAGAAGCTCCAGGCCATCGACCTACAGAACGCCGCACCCAGCAACATCGGCGCCTGGCTGGGCATCCTGAGCAGCATCCTGCCCCTGCTGTTGCTTGGTGGGTTCATCTACCTGATGCTTCGGCAGGCCCAGGGTTCCAATAATCAAGCCCTCTCCTTCGGCAAGAGCCGCGCCCGGATGTTCACCAGCGATCAACCGACGGTGACCTTTAACGATGTCGCCGGGGTTGACGAGGCCAAAGAGGAATTGCGCGAAGTCGTCGAATTCCTCAAAGAACCAGAGAAGTTCATCCAGCTGGGCGCACGCATCCCCAAAGGCGTGCTGCTGGTGGGCAGCCCCGGCACTGGCAAGACACTCCTGGCCAAAGCTGTCGCCGGGGAAGCCGGTGTGCCCTTCTTCAGCATCTCCGGTTCGGAGTTCGTCGAGATGTTCGTTGGCGTGGGCGCCAGCCGCGTGCGTGACCTGTTCGACCAGGCCAAACGCCACAGTCCATGCATCGTGTTCGTCGATGAGATCGACGCCGTCGGGCGGCATCGTGGCGCAGGGCTGGGTGGCAGCCATGATGAACGCGAGCAGACCCTGAACCAGATCTTGGTGGAAATGGATGGTTTCGACACCGATACCAACGTGATCGTCATCGCCGCCACCAACCGCCCGGATATCCTCGACCCGGCTCTGATGCGTCCGGGTCGCTTTGACCGCCGCGTCGTACTTGACCGGCCCGATCTGCGCGGGCGCGAGGAAATCCTTAAGGTGCACGTCAAGGGCAAGCCACTGGCCAGTGATGTCGACCTCCATGCCCTGGCCAAAGCGACACCGGGCTTTGTCGGCGCGGACATCGAGAATCTTGTTAACGAGGCAGCCATCGTCGCCGCCCGCAAGAACAAGAAGAGCATTTCCCAGCGCGATTTTGAAGAGGCAATCGAGCGCGTCCTGCTTGGCCCGGAGCGCAAGAGCCGGATCATTACCGAACGCGAGCGCCAGCTGGTGGCCTACCACGAAGCCGGGCATGCGGTGGCCTTCCACATGCTGCCCTACAGCGATCCCGTGCGCAAAGTCACCATTGTGCCGCGCGGCATGGCCGGCGGAGTCACCTGGAGTATGCCGGAAGAAGACATCAACTACGTCACCGCCAGCCGTCTACGCGCCCAGATCGCCGGTGCGTTGGGTGGCCGCGCCGCCGAGGAGATCGTCTTTGGTGAGGTGACCACCGGCGCGATGAGCGACCTGGATCAGGTCACCAAGATCGCCCGCTCGATGGTCAAGCGTTATGGCATGAGCGACAAGCTGGGGCCGATCATCTTCGGCCAGAAGGAAGAGCTGGTCTTCCTGGGCCGCGAGATCGGTGAGCAGCGGGACTATAGCGAGCATGTCGCCGAAGAAATCGATCACGAAGTCAGCAAAATCATCAGCGAGGAATACGAGCGCGTCAAGAAGCTGCTAATCGAAAACCGCGATAAGCTTGATCTGCTCGTCCAGCATCTGCTGGAAGTCGAAACCATCAACCAGGAAGAATTCCTGGCTCTGATGGGCGAGAAGGTCGTCCCGGAGGTTGACCCGCTGGCGGTGAAGGACGCCGCCCGGCGCAAAGCGGCCAGCGACGGCGACGAAAGCCCCTCCGCCCCCAAACTGGGGACGGCTCCCAGCCCGGCTCGTTAACCTCTCACATTATCACCGCTGAATCAGGGGCGTCACCCGCGCGGATGACGCCCCTGCTGTGAGTCTTACGACAGACTCCCGCCACAGCAGCAGCGGCCCCATCCAGGGACAGGGCCGCTGAACATCTCACGATTCGTTTGCAGCCAGCCGCCTAGCCGACCCGCCGTACGCTCAACACCAGATCTTCGTCATCGATCGTGAACGCCTGGCTGAACGCGCCTGCCGGAGGCTCGGCTGCCAGTACAGACTCGGCCAGCGTTTCGCCAGCCACGTAATCATGGTGCGCAGCCAGCGCCCTGGCGACCCGCTCCGAGCCGCTGAAGGTCACCGCGATACGATCGCTGATCTCAAAGTCGGCATCGCGGCGCATCATCTGCACCCGCCGCACGATCTCGCGGGCCAGCCCTTCCAGGATCAGGTCTTCCGTCAGCGCCGTGCGCAGGGCGGCCAGGTATCCGGCTTCCTCGGCAACAGCATATCCTTCAGCGGCACCTTGGCGCACCTCACATTCGTCCGGCGCAACTTCATACGTCTGGCCGTCTAGCGTCACCTGGATCGCCTGACCGCTCAGCAGCGCCCTGGCCCAGGCCGCCACCTCAGCCGGATCGCCTTCGCGCAGGGCCTTTTGCACCCTGGGGAAATCCTTGCCAAACTTACGACCGAGCTTGGCCGGCAACGGGTTAAGCGTATAGGTGACTACCTCATCGGCGCTGTCCAGCACATTCACCTGCTTGACGTTCAACTCGCTGGCGATCAGGTCGCTCAGCGTCTGAACGATCTCACGCTCCGCCGGGAAGCGCACCGCAAAGGCCGCTTCCTGCAGCGGCTGGCGCACGCGCAGGTTAGCGCTCTCGCGTGCAGCGCGCCCCAGGCTGACCAATCGCTGCGCCAGCGCCATCGCCCCCATCAGATCGCGGTCGATCAGTTGCTCGTTGGCGACCGGCCAGCGGGCCAGATGCACGCTTTCCGGCGCATCCGGCTGCACCGAGGCCACCAAGTTACGGTAGATAGTCTCCGCCATGAACGGCATGGCCGGAGCAAGCAGGTAAGCCAGGGTCGTCAGACACTCATACAGTGTGGCGTAGGCACTGAGCTTATCAGTGTCGTCTTCACTCTTCCAGAAGCGCCGGCGCGATAGGCGCACATACCAGTTGCTCAGTTCCTCCACAAATGTCTGGATCGGCCTGGTAGCGCCCGGCACGTCATAGTTCTCGTACGCTTCGGTCACCCGCTGCACCAGCGCGTGCAACTCCGCCAGTACCCAGCGATCCAGCGGATCGCGTTCGGCTACCGGCGGCGCAGCCTGATCCGGCGACCAGCCATCCAGGTTCGCGTAGGTGACAAAGAAGCTGTAGGTGTTCCACAGCGTCAGCAGGAACTTGGTCACCACTTCGCCGACCAGGTCCATGCTGAAGCGGCGCGGTTCGCCGGGCGGGCTGGATGTGTACATGTACCAGCGAAAGGCGTCCGCCCCATATTTGTCAAAGACCTGCCACGGCTCGACAAACGTCTCCGGGCGGCTCTTGGACATCTTTTGGCCGGTCGCATCCAGGATATGCCCCAGGCAGATCACATTCTTGAAGGCCACCTGCTCAAAGAGCATGCTGGCAATCGCATGGAGGCTGTAGAACCAGCCCCGCGTCTGATCAACCGCCTCGCAGATGTAGTCCGCCGGGTACTGCTCGCGGAACATCTCCTGGTTGTAGTAGGGATATCCCCACTGCGCCACGGGCATCGAACCAGAATCAAACCACACGTCGATCAGTTCCGGCACGCGGTACATGGTGCCCCGTCCATTGCACTGGCGGCAGGCCCAGTGGACTTCGTCAACGTACGGGCGATGCAGGTCCAGATTACTCTGATCCACCCCGCTGAGTTTGCTCAGTTCATCCACCCCACCGACGCAGACCATGTGTCCGCAATCAGGGTTGTCGCACTGCCAGACAGGCAGCGGCGTGCCCCAGTAGCGCTCACGACCCAGCGCCCAGTCCTTGAGGTCTTCCAGCCAGTTGCCAAAGCGCCCGCTCTTGATGTGATCCGGCACCCAGTTGATCGTGTTGTTGAGCGCGATCATCTTGTCCCGGTAGGCGGTCGTCTTGATGAACCAGGTATCACGGGCGTAGTAAAGCAGCGGTGACTTGCAGCGCCAGCAGAACGGGTAGCTGTGCAGGTACTTCTGAACGCGGTACATCAAGCCGCGGCTCTTCAGTTCCCGGATGATGTGCTCATCAGCGTCTTTGACCCACATCCCGCGCCAGGGCGTTACCGCGTCGATGAACGTGCCGTCGGGTCGTACCGTCACCAGCACCGGCAGGCCATACGCCTGGCCGGCTTCCATGTCATCCTGGCCGAACGCCGGGGCAATGTGGACAATCCCGGTGCCCTCTTCCGTGCTGACAAAATCGCCGGTCACGACGTAGGCATAATCCTGCTCCACCGGCAGGAAGGTATACAGTGGTTGATAATGCTTCCCGGCCAGATCGCGCCCTTTGAACCGATCAAGAACACGGTAAGCGCCCGGCTCTTTGAGCGCGGCGTTCAGCAGCGATTCTGCCAGGATCAGGCGCTCTGTTCCGCCATCATCCGCCGGGCCTTCCACCCGCACATAATCGACATCTGCGCCAACGGCCAGCGCCACGTTGCCGGGCAGCGTCCAGGGCGTTGTCGTCCAGACCAGAAAGTACGTCCCCGGCTCATCACGCAGTGGGAAACGCACGAAGATGCTGGGGTCAGACACATCCTCGTAGCCCTGAGCCACCTCATGGCTGCTCAGCGGCGTGCCACAACGCGCGCAATAGGGGACAACTTTCTTGCCCCGGTAGAGCAGGCCTTTGTCCCAGAGCTGGCGCAGAATCCACCAGACCGACTGGATGTAGTCGTTGGTGAAGGTGACATAGGCATCATCCAGGCTGACCCAGAAGGCCATCCGTTCTGTGAGCTTCTCCCATTCGTTGATGTAACGGAAGACGCTCTGACGGCACTTTTCGTTGAAAGCGGCCACGCCATAGGCCTCGATCTCGCGTTTGTCGTGAAGGCCAAGCTCTTTTTCGACTTCGATCTCAACCGGCAGGCCATGCGTATCCCAGCCGCCTTTGCGCAGAACGTAGTAGCCGTTCATGGTTTTGTAGCGGGGGAACATATCCTTATAGGCGCGGGCCAGCACATGATGTGTCCCCGGCTTGCCGTTAGCGGTAGGCGGGCCTTCGTAAAAGACAAAGCGTGGCCCACCCTTGCGCTCGATCTGAGTGCGCTCAAAGATGCGCCGCTTGCGCCAGAATTCGAGCTGCTCGTTCTCTACCGCTGGGATATTGACTTTTGCTGATACAGGCTTGAACATGCTCGTTACTCCGTTGGTGTTTCCCGGACAGGGTGAAGCAGCAAGGAACGACTCAGGCGTCTGCCGGTTCACCAATCGGACCCTGCGCGGGCAGGTGCCACGTCGCCATGGGGAAGCACCTCCTTATAATGAAGACTACGGACCGCCGCAATAGCAGATGACTCATACCATCCTACCACAATGACGAACCGCTGTGCAGAGGATGCCAGCGGTTACATGCCCTATTATATCGGGGAAAAGGGCGCAATTTCCACTGTATCGTCAGCTTGAACCCGCCGGTAAGCCCTCCTCTACGACTCCACAGCCAGCAGGCGCTCCATCTGCTCTACATCCTCCGCCAGGGCAGCCCCATACGGCGTCATCGCACAGCGGGAGGCTTCTGCCCGCCACAGCGCTAACCCTTCCACCAGTGGAGCTAGCTCTGCCCGCAATGCGTCTTCCCCCGCGCCACGGATTCGCCATAGCAGATAGCGGGTCATCAGGGCGCGGTGCGGCTCCAGCGCCAGTTTGCCCGCATGTATCAGTAACCTGGCCGCGGCCTCCAGCTGTCCGGCGCGATACAGGGCATGTCCCAGATCGGCCTCAATGACTGGCTGACCGCCATGTTCCAGCGCCAGAGCGATCAGATCCGCCGCTTCGTCATAGTGGCCAAGGGCCAACAACGTGCGTCCCAGGCCATAGGCGACATGCGGCGCCTCTGGCTCGGTGGTATATGCTTCGCGCAATACCGCCTCGCTGCGCTCAAGCTGACCTAGCTGGCGATAGGCATTGCCAAGCAGCGCAAAGCCTGCCGCATCCCCCTGCCCGGCGGCGCGCTCCGCCTCCAGCAGGGTCACAACTTCCTCGAACTGGCCGTCCATGAACAGCCGCCGTGCCCGGCGTAGCGTCGGACGCAAGCGCCAGAAATGCCAGAGCACCGCCGCCTGGACAAGGACGAACATCCCAACGAGCGCCAGCACTGCCCAGACCTGTTGCCCCGGCGGCAGCACAAACGCCAGAACAGTCAACACCACGCCCACAACGCCGGCGACCAGGATCACCCGCCGCAGATCGCCGGGCAACCGCCGCCATCCCTCAACCAGGTAAGTCCGCCAGGTCATCGTTCCGCTGGCCTTAATCCAGATGGGAAGCATCAGCGTCGCCCAGGGCCTGCTCGATCGCCTCGATCTCGCGGGCCAGTCGCTGGCCATATGACGTGCCCCGCAGCGCCTCCAGACCGGATTTCCAGCTGGCCAGGCCGTCGCGCGAACTGACCATTTTGGCCGCGGCAGCCGCCGCCCGCCGGGCGTCGCCGCTGCGGGTATAGGCTTCGGCCAGGTGGTAGTACACGCGGACGGCATACATCGCCGGCATCCGCTGCTGGGCAGCCCGCTCGAAGGCCGCCAGAGACGCTGACTCCTTCCCGGCATACAGCTCCATAAAGCCCAGCTCAGCCCAGTTACTGGCTGATTCTGGCTCCAGCAGGGTAGCGTGGCGCAGCACCTCTGCCGCCGCGTCATACATGGCCTGCATCCGGTAGACGTTGCTGAGCGTGACATAAGCCGCCGAAGTCTCCGGGTAAAGCGCCACCGCCCGGTCGGCGACCTTCTGGGCTTCAGCCAGCCGTCCGGCATAGGCATAGGCGCTGGCCAGCAACATCAGCACATCAACGGTCTCCTTGCCCTCCTCAATCGACTGCTCCAGCAGTGGGATGGCGTCTTCGAACTTGAAGGCTTCGATCAGGCGGTAGGCTTCGCCATAGCCCGGCCCCTGCCGCCGCGCCTGCACGCCCAGCAACAGCGCCACGCTGACAAACCAGACAAGGAACATGGCGGTCGCCACCGCCAGCCCGATCAGCGCCAGCCAGGTTAGATTGGAAGGCACGCTTTCCCCAAAGGGGTCCTGCCGGTTGACAACATACTCGCCCACAATCCCGCCGATGAACGTCAACAGGCCCAGAATGGCCAGCACCAGCGGGATTTGCGCCAGGGCAATGATCAAACGGCGTCTCATTACGCCTCCTTGGCCGCCGCAGAAGCAGCCAGTCCCGCCGCTCCGGCAGCGAACACTTCCCCACCAGCCCCATTAAATATGGCCTGTGCCAGGGCAAGATCGCCCGCCAGCACGTCCTGCAGGGCGCGGGATTGCTCACTGGCGAAAATAACCCGCCATTCGTCCAGACCACGTTTTTCCCGGCGTATGGCCTTCAGTTCAGTTGCAGTCTCCGCCATACGACCCAGACGCGCATAGGCCCGGCCCAGCCACAGATGCGCCAGCAGGCGGTGCCGGCTATCCGGCATACCACAGCTCAGCGCCTCCTGGAGATGCGTGATTGTCTCTGCGGCCATACCCAGTCGATCCTCGATCATGCCCAGGTTGTAGGGCATCGCCCACTGGCGCGGATCGCGCTCATACGCCTCGCGGGCGTGGCGCAATGCCTCTTCATATTGCCCCTGTTGCAGGCAGATTTCAGCGAGACCGTTATAACCCACACTGGACTGGGGTTCCAGTTCAACGATGCGGCGGTAATCCTTCAGGGCGCGCCGGGGATCGCCCTTCAGGCGGTACAGATCGGCCCGAAAACGAAAATGACGGGTATCCTGTGGTTCCGCCTTAATCAGACGGTCGATGATCTGGATGGCTGCATCATACTCACCATTGCGCAGGTAGCGGATGGCCTGCTGATATTCCCGGCGCACGTTGCGCCGCAAGATGATCAGAGAGACGATCAGCCAGCCGATCCCCGCCCCCAGAAACCAGAGTGAGAACGCCGGCAGGAATAGCCCCAGCCCCACCGCCAGTATCAATGGCAGGAGCGCCACGATCATCGGACGGCGATCCAGCGGATCCAGACGGCTGAGCATGACGATCACAGTACCGATGAGCGCGATCAGCAACAGCGCATTCTGGGCCGGGATAACCCAGGACACATCCGTCCCAACCGCCTGCAGCATCAGGCTCAACGTGCCCGTCCCGCCAATGATCACCAGCAGGGCAAAGGCCCGTTCCCGTCCCAGCCAGTCAATAAATCGTTTCATGCCCGCGACCCGATGCGCTCATACTCTGTCAGTTCGAAGGTCAACTGCACCGCCGGCAACACCCAGCGTAATGGCACGCCGAAGGAATCCAGCACCAGCGTCTGCGGCCCAAGCTCCACCATCCGAAGGGTAAACGCGCTTCCCTTGTGCGGCCCTGCCGGGCCAGGGATGATCTCGCGCCGATCAAGGACCGCTTCCATCTCCAGCAAGGCGGGCCACAATGTACCGCCAGTCAGGCCCGGCCCGACCAGCGTCAGCGCTTGGCGGCCCTGTTTGCGGTAGTCGTAGCGTCGCCACAGCAGATGACTCATGATCGTATGCCAGCCAAAAACGTCGCAATCGGCGGGTAAGATCATATCCTGCGCCTGATCGTGGTACAAGATGGTCGCGTACCCCGGCATAAAGCGATACTCGATCAGGTCCTCGCGCCCATCCTGCCAGCGCCAGTAGAATACCATCTGTACCGGCCGAAAGTCCGGGTCCCGCAGCAGGTAACAGGCCGACATGGGAATCGCCTGGTCATAGAGCAGCTGGGTGCGCCAGATCGTGGCTTCATCCGGCAGCCGATGTATGCTCCACACTTCTTGCAACCTAGTCGGCTCTCCCCGCCGGATTTGCTGGTAAAGACCCCGCGCGGCCAGACGTTCGTCCGACTCCACAGGCGGCAACATAGCGGCCCTCCAGTGCAGCGGCTCAGCCCTCCGGCTCCAAGGCCACGTACAGTCGCTTGTTGATCCCGCCCTTACTGGTGTAATCGGTGATCCGGATCGGGCCGACTTCGGCGGTCGAGGCGACGTGCGTACCGCCATCCGCCTGCAAATCGAGGCCTACAATCTCCACCACCCGCACCCGCGTGATCCCTTCCGGGAGCAGATTGATCCGGGTGCGAATCAGATCGGGAATCTGAAAGGCTTCCTCACGCGGCAAAATAGCCGTCCTGACCGGTCGGGCAGCCGCCACCTCAGCGTTGATCTTCCGTTCGATCTCCTGCACCAGTTCCTTCTGCAGGCGCTCAAACTCAAAGTCCATCCGCCCCTTGAGCGGCTCCATGTTGCCGCCGGTGACGCTCGCCCCGTAATCCCGCCACACCACCCCGCACAGAATGTGCATAGCTGTATGGGTACGCATCAACTGGTAACGACGTTCCCAGTCCAGCTGGCCGGTGACCGTGGTCCCGATCGGCGGCAGCGGCCCTTCCACAACATGAACTACATCGTCCCCAGCTTTTCTGACCCGGACAACCGGATAGCCCACGCCAGCAACGATCAGCGTCCCCACGTCAGCGGGCTGCCCCCCGCCACCCGGATAGAAAGCGGTGCGGTTGAGCACTACCCCATTTTCCTGGCTGTCAACAGCCGTGACCACCGCTTCGAATGTCTTCAGGTAGCTATCAGTCTGATACAGCAGTTCCGTCATAGCGATTCGCTCTCCAGCCAGCGCCGCAAGCTGCCAGCAAGCATACCACACCTGACACCGCTTGCTCAGGGGGATGGCCGCAGCGGCGTGGCATTTGCGGAGTTGCCCGGTACACTATGCTCCATCAGAACCATTGCTGCCCGGCCAGGCCCGGTCAATAATTCAGGCAGGAGCAGAGTGAATGGCCAGGCAAATCCGGAGCAACAGCCGGAAAAGCGGATACCGATTTCTGTTTCCAGAAGCCCCACAAGCATGCTGCGAGGTAACCATGAGCGATCGTATCCCCAGAGTTCCTACGCCTGAAGAGGCGGAAGCGTTGCTGCGCAATGCCGGCCATCGCCTGACTCCTCAGCGACTGCTGTTGCTCGATCTGCTGCGCACGCACAAAACCTTCCTGGACGCCGAACAGATTTATGAACTGGCCCTCAAACACGAAGGCGACACCAGCCTGGCTACGGTGTACCGCAGCCTGCAACTATTTGTGGAACTGGGGCTGGTCGAGGCGCGCTACCTGGACCCTGAGCACAAACGGGAGTATTACCGCATCACCGGCGGCCTCGAGTACCATTACCTCACCTGCCGTGGCTGTGGCAAAATGGTGCCGGTCGATCCGGAAATCATTCAGGAAGTGGCTTTGAGTTGGGCCAGGGAACACGGGATCACCCTGCTAACGGCCCATGCCTGCTACACCGGCTACTGCCCGGCGTGCACCCGGCAGCGCGAGAAGAACCGTTCCAACCGCTCGGCCTGAGCTTGCAGAGATCGGACCAGCAACAAGACGCAGGGGGGATGGCCGGTATGAAACCGCCAAGAGCCACCGCGCTCCTCATCTCGATTTCGTCGCCTATCTTCCTGGGGATGGCGCCCCTGTTTGGCAAGCTGGCTTACCAGGCTGGCTCCGATCCGTTCACAGTTGCTGCCGTCCGTACGATCATCGCCGCGGCTATTCTATGGGCTGTCTACGCGGTTTTCTGGAGGCGTTATCTTTATATCTATCCAGCGGGCTTACTGGGTTGCGTGGTTGTCGGGACGGTCAACGGCATTGGTTCGCTGATGTTTTACACCGGCCTTGATCTGCTGGATGCCAGCCTGAGCCAGTTGCTGAACGGCATGTATATCGTCTTCGTGGTGCTGCTGGCCCGGCTGGGCGGCCAGCGGATCACTTACCGCACCGGCCTGCGTGTTGGCCTGGCTCTGATCGCCCTGTTGCTGCTCACCAGCCTTTCGGCCAGGGAGATCAACTGGTTGGGTATCGGCCTCATGCTGGGCAACGCGATCATGTTCGCCGGCACCATGCTGCTCAGCCAGCGCGTGCTTTACGAAATGCCCGCCCGGACAGTCACCCTGTACACACTGACGACCATGGCCGTGATCGTGACCATGGCTCGCCTGGCCTATGGCTTCTATGACACGCGCTGGTCCGTACCGCCGGAAGCTCTGGAGGCGATCGTTCTGCTGGGGCTGACCACCGCCCTGGGGCGTCTGACCATGTTCCATGGCGTCAAGACTCTCGGCAGTTTGCAGACGGCCATGCTGGCTATCATGGAAATTGGCGTAGCGCTCCTGCTGGCGTTTACCCTGCTGGGGGAACGTCTGACCGCCACCCAGTGGATCGGCGTAGCCTTCCTGGCTGGCAGTATCCTGCTGATGCGCCGCGAGGAAAACCCGCAGGGCGTGTCAGCGGGAGCGACACCGCTGCCCACCATGGCCGGCCTGACCCTGTTTCACCAGATGGCCTTTGACCAGGCCTTTGGCCCCAACCGTGTTGCCATCACCCCGGAAGAGCTGCAGGCCATCCGGGCAATGATGGGCCGCGCCGCTGATCAGCCGCCGCCTTCGGTGCCGGCCAGCCCTGATGAGTTGCCGACCGCCCCCCGTCAGGAAAGCCCGGAGCCACCCGCGAATCTGTCGCTGCGGGCAGAATAGCGCTCCCGCAATGCCTATCCCTCAACAACGATAGTAGTCAGGTACGCCGCCTGCCCGTCCTGAGTACTGTTGCTGCCTGTGACCGGCAGGGGTATGCCTGTTTGCCAGTCATAGACCTTGACCCAGATATCGTACTGTCCCGGCGGCAGGTCACCCGGCAATACGAGGCCGTGGTTATCCCGGATGTATTCACCAGGACGCCATGTCGTCATCGGGCGGAAGGTGCCCTGCGGTGTCCCGTGCTGTTCGACAACCGTTCCCGCCGGGCCAATGACAAACACGCCAATGTTGAAATCGCGCTCCGGCGTCTGCGCCGCCCGCCATAACAACGACAGCGGAATCACCTCACCGGGTCGGTAACCCATCTGCTCTGGATCGGGTCCGGCATACGGCCCGATGCGCTGGCGCGGGGCGGGCAGATCATAACCCACCAGCGCGATCACACCGCCAAAACGTGCTTCGACAGCGTGATCGGGCCAGCGCATGGCCTGGTCTGGCGGCGCATCGGCATTGACATCAAAGGCTACCAGCCGCGCCAGATCGGCGGTCTGTACCGTCTGCAGCGGGAAGTAGTGGCGGGTCATATACCATTCCACCGGCCGCACGGCAAAGGTGGTGAACGGCCCGTTGTTGGCCAGCAACCAGACACGCCCCGTGTATTCCGGCAACGTATCCAGGAAGATCGTATAGCGCGGCTCCAGTAACACATCCGGATTGTTGCTGGTGATTACGGGCGGCTGTTCAGGACTGGGGCGCTCGCCAGGAGCCATGGGCAGGGTGTAGACCAGTGCCCTGCCCCGGTAGTAGTTCATGATGTAATACTGGTATTCCGGGCTGGCCAGCACGAGGATGTCTTCCTCCCGGACGTAATCCGGCAGTTGCTCTGCCAGGTCATTGAGCGGCTGGAAATCGCCCATATAAGCCGGGTCGCGGTAGATGCTGCGCAGTCCCCCATATAGCGCGGCTGCCATCCCCAGCAGCAGAGCTACAACCGTAAGCCATCCGCCGCGGCGCGGTACTGCCTCCCGGCGCAGCCAGTACCGCAGGGCAGCGCCACTGCCGACGGCCAGCAATGTCGCCAGCGCCGCCAGAACATACCCCTCCGGCGCCACACGAAGCCAGGCAAAATCCAGCGGCTGCGTCCACAGCAGTCCCGGAATCACGCCCAGCGGCGTCAGCGCCAGTTGCCAGGTCCCTTCCCGCCAGGCGACTGCCCCGGCATATTGTTTCAGGGCCTCATAATAAGCCGCCTGGCTGATCAGCACGCCGTTAAGCTGCACCCAGACGCTGAGTAGCGCCAGGATAGCAACCACGATGCGGCCCAGCTGCGCTACCTTCGCCTTCTCCAGCGCCGGCAGGACCGCCAGCATCAGCAGCGGCGTCGCCGGTACCAGGTAGCGCGGCCCCCAGGCCAGCCCGCCGTACCAGTGTTCGTGGCGTAGCACGGCATAGCCCACCACAAACACCAGCAACGTTGTCAGAGGCACCAGCGCTTCCCGCCAGCGGCGTTCCCTGATCAGGATAACTATGCCAGGAATACCCAGTAGCAATACTGGCGAAAAAGTGAACAGCCCTCTACCAGGGCTAAACAGGTAACTCAGCAGGGCGTAAGCGATGAATTCTTCTTTGCCAGCGACTGCCTGCAGCCGGGCCAGAGGATCATAGCTGCGCGGCACCTCGATCACCCCCAGCACAGCGTTCAGGGCCGCCGCGACCACCAACACCAGGATGGCTGTCAGAGCCGCCAGCGCTGCCAGCCGTCCCCAGCCACGCCGCAGCGATACCCGCGGCAGAGCGATGACCAGATAGATCGGGACGCTCAACAGGGCAGCCTCTTTAGTCAGCAACGCCAGCAGGAAGAAGCACGCAAAACCGGCCAGCCACAGCCCGCCGCGCCGGGTGTGCCAGCAACTGCGCCACACCGTCAGGCACAGTGCCGCGCTGAGCAGGAGCAATAGCATCAGCGGCTCCCGGAAGAACACCTTGCTGTAGGGCCAGGCAACGGTGCCCAGTCCAAATAACAGCGCACCTGCCGCCGCTGTCCGCTCGCTGTACCCCAGCAGCCTGGCATAGAGGAACAACACCCCGCCAGCAGCCGCACAGACCAGGATATTGAGCAGCCAGACGGTATGCACCATCCCGATCCCCGGTAGCCGTTCCGCCAGGGCAAAGAGCGTCCCCGCCAGAATAAGCTGCAATGGCTCCGAATCAGCCAGCGGCGTGTTGGGTTGCTCCGCAATCGTGTAGTCGCGGATGACTCGCAGGTTGAACGTGTACGTCTGCCGGGTGTTCCCCCGCCGCGCCAGGCTCTCAGCGGCGTCAAACATCGCGGTCTCATCATTGCTCAGGAAGCGACCGCTATACGTAAACCAGTAGACGCCGGTCAGCAGAACCACCAAGCAAAGCGCCAGCAGAAGGTTCCGCCGGGTCAGAAAGGTTTCCGCCGGGGAAAGCTGCTCGCCAGCCACAGTTCACCTGCGCCGCCAGCGGAGGCGGGCTAACTGGAAGCCGGTCACCAGCAACAGACCGGTCATCGCGGCAAACGCCAGTTGAATACGCAGGCTCTCAGTATCCCGGATCGGCGCAGGGGGATGCAGAATCCGTTCTGTAACGCCCATCAGGAACACCAGCACGGCAACCACCATGACATTCACGGCGCTGGCAACCGGTAATCGATCGGTGAAGAAAGTCACAGCCTGAGCCAGCAGCATGATTGCAGCCGCCTGAAAGGCCATCTGAAAGCGCGGTTCCAGCAGAAAGGTCAGGTTCCAGGAATTGTTCGCCCAGGTAGCGTTGGCCGCCAGGATACTCACCGGGATGTACAGCGCCCACCACAACAGCGCTACCCTGCCCAGAGAGCGACTGACCCGGTGCAATGCGTCAAGGCGCAACACCAGCCCCAGCGCCCCAAAAGCAGCAGCCAGAAACCAGGTCAGAATCGAAGCCCACACCAGTGCACCATGAAAGTACACCAGGCGGGCATTGGAACCGCCAAGCGTCCGTTCAGCCGGCGCGGTCACGGCGATCACCGCCGTTAGCAACAGGAAGCCCGCTACGCTTGGCCCGATCCAGCGCGAATCGAGCAACAGGCGCAGCGGGGATGTACGAGCCGTTTGCACGAATGCAGACCTCCACCGGAACGCTGACTAACCGATCAGCAGGATGATCATCACGACCAGCGCCGCCACAATCCCCACGCCAGTCAGGGCCAGACCGGCCAGCAGAACTGGCGGATAAAGCGGCCCCTTTCCCGGCAAATGACTCGGCTTGATCTCCGGCGGCAAGAACTCAAGATGGCCCAGCAAGCGGTTGTTAGCCCTGAGGCTGGCAGCGTCCGCCGCCAGAGCCGCTCCATACTGCGCAGCATCTTCTTCGTAGAGGGGAAACTCAGCGTAGGCCTCATAGTCCCCGACTGGTTCTTCCTCCAGAGTCTCGTCAGTGACGCCGTCATCCAGGTCAAAGACATTGCTCTGCGGAATAGCATACGGATCAATCTGGGGAGGCCGTGGGCCAGTTTCGGTTTCCCCGTCATCCCAGGTCCCGAATGGCTCTTCGATCAGATCAACCTCAGTCGCCATGTCCGGCTCAAGAGCTGCGGTCTCGTCCAGTGCGGGGCCATAGCTCCCGGCGGAAGGCAGGTCGACCGGCTGGTTGATACCCGATTCAGTAGCGACCCCTGGAGCCAGATCAGCATCGGGTACCACAAAAGGATCATCGGCTGTCGGCAGTGGCGCAGCAGGGGGAACCGCCTTTTCCTTTCGGCGGCTATGGAGTATCCGCAGCCCTTCCTGTGCCCGCGCGTTGTTCGGGTTGATCACCAGCACATTCTCCAGGCAGATCTCCTGGTCTTCTTCTGAGTCCACCACCCCGCTGAGAAATAGCCAGGCTTGTTCGTTCATTTGGTCAAGCTCGGTGGCACGCGTCAGCAGCTCCCGCGCCTCAGCCCGGCGACCAGCCTTTAAAGCGGCTACCCCTTCCCGGATCAGATCGTTTACTTCCGCCATGACATCCCTCCCACCCTGGCCTCAGGCCTGCTTGCAGCGTTGGCCGCACTCCGCCATGAGCAGCGCCAGCCACTTCTAATGATACCACACCCCTGCCAGGCAGACGGCACTGTGGGATTTCCCGGCCGGGGGCAGACATAATGAGGGTCGAGCTGCGGAAAACGCAGGAACATGCCGCCCAGCCGGGCATGAAAACAGCCCTGGCCGGGTGCGCCAGGGCTGCTACAGGGATACCGCCGGGTTTACAGCTCAATCGGCTTCTGTAGAATCGTGGTCAGAAGCCCGACACAGGCTTCCACATCCTTCAGATCTACGGTCTCGCTCGTCGTATGCACGTAACGGCAGGGGATGCTGATGCAGCCGCTGGGCACGCCAGAACCTGACAGGCTGATCCCGGAAGCATCAGTCGACCCCAGGGCCAGCAGTTCAAGCTGGTAGGGAATACCCGCCGACTCTGCCGCCCGGATCATCATCTCCTTGACCGCTGGCGGCACAACCAGACCAAGATCATGCACCTTGATCGCTGCGCCCTTGCCCAGCCCGACCACCATCCGGTTCGGCGAACGGGGGGTGTCAGCGGTAGCCGTCACATCCAGCGCGATGCCCAGCGTAGGCTCCAGGCCGAAGGCCGCCGGACGCGCCCCGCGCACACCCACTTCTTCCTGCACGGTGAAAACGAAGTACACCTCGTTGGGGATGTCCCCGCCTGCCTTCAGGCGGCGCATCGCCTCAATGGCTACCGCGCAGCCAATGCGATCATCCATGCTCTTGGCCATGATCCGGCTGCCTCGTTCCTCGTAGGGGCGGAAGAGCGCCCCCGGATCGCCAACCTGCACCCCTGCTGAACCGCCGTTTCCATCGTCCAGATCGATGAAGAACTCATCCAGCGTGGGCGTCTCCGAACGGCGGAAAGCCCCTTCGCGGTGGATCACGCCAATTGCACCGTTCTCAAAGCGGACGCGGTGACCGGTCAGGCTATCCGGGATAAGGCCGCCCAGCGGGCTGAAGCGGAAAAAGCCTTTGTCATCGCGATAAGTCAGGATCAGCCCGATCTCATCCATATGAGCGGCCACCATCACCCGCGCCCCGCCGCTGCCCATCCGGCAGATCAGATTGCCCAGGGAATCGGTACGAATCTCATCAGCCAGATCAGCGACTTCCGCCTGAATCAGGGCGCGCACCTGATGCTCAAATCCGCTTGGCCCCCAGGCTTCGACCAGTTTCTTGATCGTCTCTTTCATCGCGTCCCTCACTCCATTTCACCCGCCCGCGCCAACACCGCAGGCGTGAACCGCGCCAGGGCAGCCCGCAGCAGGCGAGCCGCGTTTGCTACGTCGTCCAGGTTGCATATCGCCGCCGGGCTGTGAATGTAGCGGCAGGGAACGGAGATCACGGCGCTGGGCACCCCGGCATTAGCGACCATGATCGCGCCCGCATCCGTGCCGCCGATGGCGGCCTGCTTGTACTGATACGGGATGCCCTCTACTTCAGCGGTCTCCCGCAGGTGGTTAAGCAAACGACGATCCACGATGACCGAATTATCGGCCAGCGTCAGCGCTGGCCCTTTACCCAGTTCGGTGACCGGACTGGTGCGCGGCGCCTCCGGGTCCTCCTCCACTGGCGGCAGGTCATGCGCCGTCGTGCCTTCCAGAACAAAGGCGACATCCGGCTTGATGGCCTGCGCTGCTACCTGCGCCCCGCGCAGGCCGACTTCCTCCTGTACCGTAAACGCGACATGCACGTCAAACGGCAGCGGTTCCCCCTGGATCAATTCGATCAGCACAGCACAACCGACCCGGTCGTCAAACGCCTTGCCCACGGCGATCCGTCCGTGCTCGCGATAGGCGGTGACAAACGCTGCCCGGTCGCCGACATTGACCTTGCCGTTGGCCTGCTCCTTGGATGTCGCGCCGATGTCTAACCGCAGGTTATCCAGCGTCACCGTAGTGCGGTCATAGCCCATGTGGATCGGCTTCCAGTTGAACACGGCAGGCACCCTGTCCTGTCCAATCACCACCCGCAGGCCGGGCAGGATGCGTGGGTCAAAGCCGCCGACCGCCCCGACCCGGATGGCCCCGTTCGCGTCGATGCCCAGCACCATAAAGCCCACTTCATCCATATGCGCCGCTACCATCACGCGGGGGGCTTCTGGCCGGGTACCATCGCCCGGCTTGACCGCCAGGACATTACCCAGCGGATCGATGCGGATGTCCTTCACGTGATCCTTAATCGCTTTCAGGATCACTTCCCGCACCGCATCCTCCTGGCCCGACACACCGATCGCCTCGGAAAGCTCTTTGATCATCATGCCTGTGCATCCCCCTGCTGTTCCCGATCCTTCGCCAGGGGATCATCCCAGGCGATCGTGGTCAGAAAGTCTTCCTGCAAACCGGCGATGAATTCCGCCAGCAGACGCCCGGCGCGTCTGATGTCGTTCAGATCGACCATCTCGACCGGCGAGTGCATGTTGCGCAACGGCACGCTGATCAACGCTGTCGGGACGCCACTACGGGCCACCTGGATCGCCCAGGCATCGGTGCCGCTGCGGCCCGGAATTGCGTCCACATTGACCGTCATCTCCAGCCGCTTGGCCGCTTCCTGCAACCGGTCATAGAGCTTGGGATGGAAGTTCGGCCCTACACTGAGCACCGGCCCACCGCCCAGTTTGTACGGGCCATCGTTTTCGCTTACGCCGTGCTGCTGGGCAAAGGTCACATCGAGAGCGATGGCCACATCCGGATTCAGGTGATGGGCAGCTACTCTGGCCCCGCGCAGCCCGACCTCCTCCTGCACCGTGGCAACGGCATACACATCCCAGCTATGGGTGCGCTGCCGTAATTCATCCAGGCACACCGTCAACGCTGCCACACAGGCCCGATCATCCATCGCCTTCCCGGCCAGCCGCTCCGACATCAGTTCCACAACCGGCACATCCAGTGTGACCGGATCGCCAACGCGCACCAGTGCGGCCACTTCCTCCGCGCTGAGGCCCAGGTCGATGATCAGTTCGTCCATCGCCGGGTACTGACTGCGTTTATTGGGCGGCAACATATGCGGCGGCGCAGCAGCCACTACCCCCGGCAGTGGTTCCTTGCCATGCACCAGCACGGGCTGGGCCAGCATCACCCGGCTATCCATCCCGCCCACATCGTGCACACGTACAAAAGGCCCATCGATCTGCCGCACCAGCATCCCGATCTCGTCCATATGGGCGGCCAGCATGATTTTGCGGCGCGGCTCCATATGGGAGCGTCCCCACTTCGCCCCGATCAGGTTACCGAGCGCATCGATTGTCAGATCGTCCACCAGGCCGGCCCATTCCGACCTGACGATCTCGCGCACCGGCCCTTCATACCCTGAAGGGCCATGCGCCTGACACAAACGGGTAAGGTGTTGTTTCAGATCCAAATGCCCCCTCCTCATATGTAAACTACCGGTTGCAGGTAGACCAGACACTCCCTGCCGCCACGCTTGCCCACCCGAACCTGCCAGCTGGCAGGTCAGCCGGTGCTGTCCAGGACTTCCGGCGTGGGAGTAGGCGGCGGCGGTTCTGTATTCGTTGGTGGAAGAACCGGCGTCTCACTCGGCGGTACCACCACAGGGGTGTCGGTTGGTGAAGGCGGCGGCGTCCACGTGAAGGTGAAGGTCACCGTGGGCGCCGGTGTGCTTGTTGGAATGCTGATCGTCGCAGTCGGCGGCAGCGTCCAGGTCGGCCACGGCGTGGCCGTCGGCCATGGAGTGAAGGTTGGCCGGGGAGGTACATACTGGCCGGGCGTGGCCAGAGTTCCCCCAATCAGCGGCGTCGGGGTGGCCCAGATAGGCGGCAGCGGGGTGATCGTCGGGAAGAGGCTGGCGGTCGCTGTCGGCCCGATCACGGTCAGTACGGCGGGCGCAGTGGCCAGCGGTTGCGTTGGCGTCAGGCGCGTCCGGCTGCGATCAGGCGCTAGGCCAAGCAACATCGCTCCCGCGCAGTAACACGGGAGCGTAGCCAGAATTATCACAAGCAGGACCGTGTGCAGCAGACGCCGCTCACGCAGCAGGAACATGATTTCAACCGTCCCGGCGCAACATTCGGCCCAGGCTCAGGGCACACTTCATCGGGGCAAGCATAGCACG
The DNA here is from genome assembly GCA_013178165.1 of Anaerolineae bacterium. Taxonomy (NCBI): domain Bacteria; kingdom Bacillati; phylum Chloroflexota; class Anaerolineae; species Anaerolineae bacterium. Next base: position 163 of record JABLXG010000024.1, on the reverse strand, counting down.
GCGATAGCTCCCCTGTCAATCAAAGCCGATTTGCGGTAGGGCAATCGCATGTGCTTCTCTAATCTGGGCATAGCACGCGGAATAGATAGTCATTGTCCCAGCCGGCCATCTTGCGTTTGGCCGCGATACCCACTTTGACGGATTTATCCTGTTTGAGCAGGTT